>JAUPWC010000528.1 GCA_030916665.1 Verrucomicrobiota bacterium | reverse complement strand
CAGGCGGCGGCGTCCGGGGGTGAGGGGCATGGGTCGGGCGGATGACAGAGACGGAAGACGGAGGGCAGAGCGACAGAGTTAAGAAGGAGGAAGGATGGCGGGGAGCGGAAGACGGAAATCGAAGGTAGCGCCGGTCAAAAAGGCGCCCACTGGATTCTTCGCTTCGCTCAGAATGACAGGCTTCGGAAAACCGGTGGCTTTCATCCGGGCATAAAAAAGGAGGGCGGGAACCACCCGCCCTCCAGATACCTACCTGAATCTAATCAAGGATCAGAGATCGATGCCGAAGGTCAGGCGATAGACGCGCGGCAGCGGCACCTCGTAGCGCTCGGTGGCGAGCTTCGTGGCGGAGCCGGTGGCCTTCCAACCGAAGTAGTTGTCCTCTTCGGTGAGGTTCTTGACGTTCAGCTGGACCCAGGAGTCGCGGCCGAGGAACTTGAACTTGTAGCCGGCGAACAGGTCCGCGTTGAGGCGGGCGGGTTCGTAGCGGGCGACGTCCTTGCCGCCGAAATTCACGTAGTCCATGAGGGCCTTGGAGCCGCCGCTGAGGCCGAGGCCCACGAACGCGCCCTTCGCCTCGCCTTCCGTGAAGGTGTAGCGGGTGAGGAGCGAGTAGCGGGTCTTGATGGCCTGCGGGTAGGTCTGGCCGATGGTGGCGGCGACGGCCGACTTCGTGAACTCGTGGTCCACGTTGGCGAAGCTGCCGACGAGCTGCCAGTTCTTGGTCGGCTGATAGACGACGTCGATCTCGAAGCCCTTGCCTTCCTGTTCGCCGCCCTGGATCAGGTCGCCGAGCGGGCGGCTGCTCCACTGGGCGTCGCGCTGGGCGAGGGCCGCGGGGGTGCCGAGGGTGGTGAGGCGGTCGTATTCGTCGGTGTTGACGTTGTTCTTGTTGGGATCGTTCTGCGAACCGCCCTCGCGGAGGATGTCGAAGTAGGTGACCGTGCCGCTGAGCTTGCCGTCGGGGGTCTCGAACTTGAGGCCGATCTCCGCGCCCTTGCCGATCTGCGGGGTGAACTGCCCGCCGCGGCTGTCCTTGCCCGAGTCGGGGAACAGCGAGGTCGAGTAGAGGCCGAAGACCGAGACGGCGTCGGTCACCTTGTAAACCGCGCCGACCATCGGCGAAGTCTTGGACTGCTTGGTCACGTTGGGCGTGGTGGCCTGGCCGTTGGCCCAGGCCAGGAGCTTCACGTTGGTGCGGTTGATGCTGACGTTCGTGTTCAGGCGGTTGTTGAACGCCGACATCTGCCAGTTCGCGAAGTAGTAGTCGTTCGAGTTGTTCTCGTGCGTATAGCCGTTGCCGTCGGTGACGGGGTGGACGTCGGGCGGCGGGGCGTAGCTCGTGGTGATCGGGATGCCAGCCTTGACGGGGAAGCGCAGGCGGATCGGGTTGGCCGCACCGGCCTGGGTGGAGGAGCGGGAGACGAATTTCTCGGTCCAAGCGTTGGCGCCGAAGGCGAAGGTGTGCTTGGTCTCGGCGACATCGAGCTTGTAAACACCGGTGAAGCCGTAGGTGTGCATCTGGTTGGACCAGTCGCGGTAGGAGTAGCCCATCTCGATGACTTCCTGACCGGCGTAGGTCGTCCAGCCGCCGCCGGCTTCCCAGCCGTCGCCGCTCTGGCTGTTGCCCGAGGCGTCCCAGCCGTTGCCGTCTTCCTGGCGGCGGTCGGAATACTGCCAGTGGGCCTGCAGGTCGAGGTCACCGATGGTGTGGGTGATCTTGCCGCGGTAGAGGTTGGTCTTGAGCGAGCGCATGTTGGCGCCGTCGGACCAGTTCCATTCCCAGGGGATGTCCGGGTGGATGATCTGGAGCGGGATGTCGGCGAAATTGCCGGCGGCACCGGTTTCGCCGCGGGTGAAGAAGCCGAGGCCGTTGGGCTTCTCGCGGTAGCCGTGCTCCATGAGGAACTCGATGGTGGTGGTCGCGAGCGGCTTCCAGGCGAGGTTGAGCTGGCTGTATTCGACCTTGCCCTCGGAGTGGGCGCGCTGGTCCTTGGACTGCGTGTAGGCGCCGTTGAAGCGGGCGCCGAAGTCGCCGTCGTTGAGCTTGCCGCTGTAGTTGGCGTCGAGCGCGGCGCGGTATTCGCCCTCGCTGTCGAAGCTGGCGGTGGCGCGGCCGAAGGTCTTGCCCATCTCGACGGACTTGGTGATGTTCTGCATCACGCCGCCGGGGTAGGTGAGGCCGTAGAGCGCGGCGACGGGGCCCTTGACGACCTCGACGCGGGCGATGCCCTGCAGATCCACGGGGTCATACTCGCGCAGACCGTCGCGCAGGCCCCAATTCTGCTGGAAGCCGCGGAAAAGAAACGCGTTGTAGGCCTGCTGGATGGCGTTGTTGGAATTGCGGTCGGAGCCGCCGTTCACGAGCGAGCCGTTGTAGGCCTCGAGATCGACCTGGGTCATGAGACCGAGGTCGTCCATGAGGTCCTTGGTGAACACCTGGATGTTCACGGGCAGGTCCTTGATCGGCGTGTTGGTGCGCGAGCCGGCGATCGAGTTGGAGGCGCGATAGCCGTAGTCGCGCTCCGTCGAGACCGAGAAGGTCGGGAGCTTCACGACATCCGACTCTTCGCTGTCCGGAGCTGCGGGGGCGGTCTGGGCGAAGCCCTGGCCCGCGGAGGCGAGCAAGGCGGCGCACAGGACCGGACCGGCCAGCCGTAGGCGGCGGCCGGTGGACTGACAGTTCTGCAGTGCTGGGTTCATATGGTTTTGGGTTTTTGCCGGACGCCGGGGGGCGCCCATGGGGGGCAAAAGGGTTTACAGGGGTAACGGGGGCAGGCCGCGTGGGGGTTTCGCGGGCGCGCGCATTCCCACAGGTGGCGGTGTCGCCCGCAAAAGCGCCGGGCCCTCAAACGTTAGAGCCCGGCGCTCAATCGGTAGAGTAAAGCGGGCAAAAGCAGGGGCTTTACTTCAAGGGAGCGCACAAACGGAGGAGTCTGCACACGCAGTGTCCGCTCGTGGTCGCTTTGGAGCGCAGCGACAACGTGGTCTTCTCTCGATCCAGCCCACAGGGCCTGGCGTCCGTAGCCTTGGCGAAGGATGGAGCGCGGACACCCTCTCACCGACGATCCCGACTCATACCAAGCGCCTCAAGCATCTGGGCTGGGCGGGGTCTCCGAACCCCGCCTTTGTCCGAAAGCGGTGTGGAGCTCCCGCCGGGGTTCGGAGACCCCGCCCTGCTACAAAATCCAGACGCCCTAAAAGTCTGAAAGCAAAGGGACGTGTATCACAGCACCTCGAGCGGGGCCGGGGCCGAGTGCGGTTTCTTCGGCGCGGTGACGCCGTCCTGCCAATAGCCGGGGATGTAGGTGACGGACTGCGCCTCGGGCACGCCGCGCTGGTAGGCGTCGGTCATGATCGCGAGCTGTTCCATCGCACGCTGGCCGACGAGCCGGTGGTTTTGCACCACGCCGGCGATGTGCGGCATGCTCGGCGGCACGTCGAGCGAGGCGAAGGCGACGTCGTCGGGCAGCTTGATCTGCGCGGTGGCGAAGACGTCGAAGAGTTCGTTCCAGTTGGAGATGATCACGTCCACCTGGTGCGCGCGCATCCACTCGGGGATGAGGCGGTGCAGCATGGGCACCTCGGCGAGGCTGAAAATGAGCGGCGGCACGCACTCGTTTTCCGGCAGCGAGGCCTGCTCGACGAGCACGCCCATGCCGAAGGATTCGCCGAGGCGCGTCTGGTCCTCGCGGGCGGTGGCGAGGCCGATGCGGCGGTAGCCGAGCGCGCGCAGGCGGCGCATGGCGAGGCGGGCGACCTGCATCTGGTCGTTGGAAACGGCGTCGAGGTTGGGTGCGAGGTGGAGGCACTCGATCTTCACGGCGCAGAACTGGCTCCAGTCGAGGTCGAGCTGTCCGATGTCGATTTCGAACGTGGACAGCAGCACGCCGGTGATGCCGCGCGCGTTGAGGATCGTGTTGAGGCGCGCCGGCGCGAGGTGGCCCTGGCCGACGACAAAGATCTCGAGCGAGTGGCCGTGGGCCTCGGCGGCGGCCTTGGCGCCCGCATAGACGAGCGGCTGGTAATGGTTGCCGCTGAACAGGCGCGTGGTCGCGGCATGCACGACGAAGGCCGTGCTGGCGCGGCGCGCGTGCGGATTGCGCTGCGCGCGGTGGAAATTCAAGGCGTCGAGCAGCGGGTCGCGCTGGTAACCAAACTCCCGCGCGACGGCGCGGATCCGCGCGCGCGTGGCGGGCGGGATGCTCGGGTGGTCGCGCAGCGCGAGCGACACGGTGGTGACGTGCACCTCCGCCCTGGCCGCGATGTCGGCCAAGGTGTAGTATTGCTTCGCGGCCGGCGCCGGCGTCGCGGGGGCCGCTTCAGTTGCGGGCCGGCGCCGACGGGCCGTCTTGCCAGGTGCTTTGGACATAGATGGAGGAGGGAACTTCGGGCAGGCCGGGCTGCCCCGACTTGAGCTGGGTGACGACGATGGACACGGCGCGCTCGCCGACGAGGTGCAGGTGCGGGCGCACGCCGGCCAAGCCATCGGGCGCGGCGTCGCAGAGGCAGAGGCACGCGCAGGCGACGTCCTGCGGCACATGCAGGCCGGCGGTCTCGATGATCTCGCGCACGCTGGTCCAGTTGCAGATGACGGCGTCGATCTGGTGCCGGCGCACCCAGCGCGTGATCATGCCGCCGAGCATGCCGGCATCGGTGTTGTAGGGGAAGATGAGCGGCGTAATCTGCCGGTCGGCGGGCACGGCCGCCTGTTCCATCAGGTAACCGGCCGTGTGGCGGTGGCCGCTGGCGTCCTCGTCGGCACGGCCCACGGCGAGGCCGATGCGGCGGTAGCCCAGCGCGGCGAGGCGGCGGAACGCCATGCGCACCTCGCGCAGCTGGTCGTTGGCCACGACGGTGGCCTTGGGCTCGGTGTGGCGGGAGTGGATCTTGCAGACGGCGTAGTCGGCCCAGTTAAGCGCGATCTCGGCGAAGCCGGGTTGAAAGCTCCCGATCACGACCCCGGTGATGTGGTTGTTGCGCAGGTGGTGGCTGAGGCTGCGCGCGTCGTGGTCGTCCTCCCCGACGGCGAGCACCTCGAGCTGGTAGCCCAGCAGCTCGGCCTGGCGGCGGGCGCCCTCGTAGATCGCGTGCTGGTAGGGCGGACGCGGGTTGCCGGAGCCCGCGCCGTAGTTCTCAAGGTAGGCGATGCGCGGGGCGGGCGCGCGCACGCGGCCCTCCTGGCGAAAACGGCTGAGCGCGTAGAAGACCGGGTTGCGCTGGTAACCCATGCGCTGCGCGACCTCCTCGATGCGCTGGCGCGTCTCGGTCGGGATGCTCGCGTGGCCGCGGAGCGCGAGCGAGATCGTGGTGATGTGGTAGCCGGTCTCGCGGGCCACGTCCTTGAGCGTGGGCCGGCGGGCGGGCGGAAGATCGGGGACAGGATTCATGGCATGACGCCGAAACGGGCGAAGTAGGCCTGCCGCAGCTCGGCCACCACGGGGAGGGACTTGCCGGTGTCCTGCGCGCGGCGCAGCCAGTCGCCGGTGCGCGGGTCGCGCGTGTCAATGCCGCGGCGGACGAGCAGGGTGAGCACCGAGGGATCCTGCGGATGGCGCGTGGCGAGTTGCTCCAGCACCGCGTCGCCTTCGGCCTGGCGGCCGGCGGCGAAATACACGGCGGCGAGTTCGCAGGGCGCGGCGGTCTCGGCGGGCTGGAGCTGCCAGACGGTGCGGAAATGAGCGATGGCCCTCTCGGCCTCGCCGCGATGCACGGCAACGAAGCCGGCCTCGAAGAGGAAGGCGGGGCTGCCCGGGTTGGTCTCAAGGCCGTCGAGCACGACCTGGTCGGCGGCGGCGGTGTCCTTCAGCCCCTTCAGGACCCGGAGCAGGTCGCTGCGGATCTTTTCGTTGGCCGGTTCGAGGGTGAGCGCATGTTCGAGATGCGGCCGGGCGGCCGGCAGGTCGCCGAGCCGGGCGAGCGTGTTGCCCTGCTGCCGGTGGAGCCGGGCATCGCCGGGGGTGAGGATGATCGCGCGGTCGAGCAGGGGCAGCGCCTCGCGATGACGTCCGTCGGAAGAGAGTGCCGAGGCCGCAACGAGGAGGGCATAGGAGTCATGACAGTAGGCCGCCAGGTCCACCGCCCAGGGGTCCGGCGCTTCCGTGTAGCGGCCGTCGCCCCGCACCCGCAGGCGTGCGACCTGTGCGGCGGCGGGGTTGCCCAGGCGTTCCCAGACCGAGGCGAGCAGGGTTTGGGCGCCGGGGAAATCGGGATTGCTGGTCACCGCTTCCTGCAGGCGGCTGCGGGCGCCGGTGAGCCGCCCGGCCTGCAATTCGCAACGGGCCAGGCCGAAGAGCGCATGCACATCACCGGGGTTGAGTTTCAACACCTCGCGGAATGCCGCGGCGGCTTCCTCCGCGCGATTGTCCTTCAGGCGCGCTTCCCCCAGCCGTTGCCAGACGATGGGCCGGTCCGGGGCCAGGGCCGCGGCGCGCTCGAGTAGAGGCAGGGCCTCGGCGAGTCGTCCGTAGCCCGTGAGAATGCCCGCGAGCAGGTGCGGCCAGCGGGCCTCGCCCGGATCGGCGAACAGCAGGGCCTCGTAGGCATGCATCGCCTCGGCGAGCCGGCCGTTGGCGTGGCAGAGCTGGGCAAATTCTGCGAGCGCCGCGCGGT
>JAUPWC010000527.1 GCA_030916665.1 Verrucomicrobiota bacterium | reverse complement strand
CGTGTTTTCACCCGCCATCGTTCAGGATGGAACAATGCGCACGGATTTCATGACCCACCCTGCCTGATGAAACCTGTCGCCATCCTTATGCTCGTTGTGCTCCTTTTCACCAGCGGTTGCGCCTCCCTTTGGCGCGGGGCCGCAGAGCAGGAATACCAAAAGGCCATGAAGGAAGGTCGGATGTCCCCCGCCGAATATCAGCAGAAACGCGAGGAGCTGCGCCGGCAGGCCGAAGCCAAGCCCTGACCGGCACGACACCTCGGCGCCGGTCCCCGAGAACCTCCTTCATCATCTGGCGCGGTTGTCGTACGGTGTGGAGCCCCGGCACGCGTCCGACTTAGAGCACGACCCCGAAGAGGAAGATGAAGCCGATCATGAGCACGACGCTCAAGCCCCACCAGAGAGTCACGCTGTTATACCAGCGGTTCCCCAAATCCCCCCCAATGTTCATTTTCCGCCAGTTCAGCGTCAGGTCGTCAGTGACCTGCTCGGGCCGCGGCGGGACCGTCACGAGGCTGATGGCGGTGCAAAGCACCATGCAGATCGCCCAGTTGACCAAGCCTTGGTTGGAATAGGGAGCAAGCCAGGCCGGTGCTCCGCCCGCGTTGACCCAGACTTTCACGACGATGCCGAACGCGAAGCCCAACCACACCGTGGCCAGCGCGCCGGTGCCGTTGATCCGACGCCAGAGGATGCCTAACAGAAAGACCGCCGAGAACGGCGGGGCGAAAAACATAAAGAGCTGCTGAATGTAGACGAAAAGGCTGCTCTTGAGACCGCTGATCCAGACCCCGAGCGCAATGGAGGCTACCAGCAGGATGCTGGTGGTGAGACGGCCAAAACGGATCGTGGCCTGATCCGTGGCGTTGGGCCGGAAGTGCCGCCGATAGAAGTCGAAGGTGATCACGGTGGAGGTCGAAGCCAGCACGGCGCTGACGGTTGACTGGATAGCCCCGAACAACGCGGCCATGAGGATGCCCTTAATGCCGACGGGCACATAATCGCGGATCAGATTGGTATAGGTCTTGTCCGCCTCTGGGCGCACCTCGGCCAGCGTGGACCCGGCGAGCAGAATCTCTGGATGCATCGCAAAATAGATCAGGCCAGGCACCACCACGATGAAAGGCAGCAGGAGCTTGAGGTAACCGGCGAACACGATGCCCATGCGGGCATGATACATGTTCTTGGCCGCCAGAATGCGCTGCACCATGAACTGGTTGATCGCGAGATACCAGAGCCCGATGTAAAAGAAGCTCATCACCCAATGCGGCCACGGAGTGGTCTCATGCTCCAGCGGCTGGATCACAGAAAGGCGGTTGTAGGTATCGTGTCCGGGCACGATACCGGGGGTCAGGCGGTCCAGCGCCTCCTTCCACACTCCGGATTGCGCCTGGTTCCGCGTCACCATCTCCTGGAAACCGGCAACCAGCCCTTCACCCTGCCCGAGCGACAGCAGGCCCAGGTAGGTGACTATCAACCCGCCGCCGACCATGATGACGATTGTGAGCAGGTCCATCCAGGCGACGGACTTCAATCCGCCCCAGATGGCCCAGACCCCAGAGGTAAGACCGATCAGCGCGATGCAAAACGTGAGGTTCCAGCCGAGCAGGCTGTTCAACGCTAACCCGCCACCATAGATCACGGGAGCGAGAAAGGCGATGACGTTGGCGACCACGGTAACCGTAGCAAAAAAATTACGCATTCCCGGATTGAACCGCTTTTCCAGGAACTCCGGGGCGGTGAAAACCTTCGCCGAAAGCAGGAACGGGATGAAAATCCAGATCAGGAATGTGAAGGCGATGATGCAGCTCCACTCGGGCGTCGCTACGCAGATACCGTAGATCATCGCGGCCCCGATCATGCCGATAAAGTGCTCCGTCGAGATGTTGGCCGCAATGTAGGAGGAGCCCACCACATACCACGGCAGCGTGCGGCCGGCGAGAAAGTAGTCGGAGGAGGTCTCAGCCACGTTGGTCTCGCGACGGCCGAACCACCAGCCGATCACGCTGATTGCGATCATATATCCGGCAAACGTGACAATGTCCGCCGCCTGTAGGTTGACCTGCGCAGTGGCAATGATGGAGGGCATGGGAAAAAGCGTCCGAGTGTTAAGTAGGTCAGGGAGTCAAAAAGAGATCGCCATCTGCGTCGCTCACCCAGAATTCGCGGCCGATCTTCCCATCGGAGGCGCGTTTCAACTCGCGCGGGAACTGCACCTTGCGGGAGCCGTTGCCGAGGTGGTTGTAGAGCACGAGGCCGCGCTCAAACGCCCGCTCGACGATGCCGTCGGCCCGGGCCTGGCGATCGCCTACGGGACGGCCCAAGGACACATCCCAGAACGGATACCAGTCGTGCATGTGATCAGGCGCCGGCAGGGGGTTGGGATCAGCGTAGAGCACAGCGCCGTTGCCATGGGTAAGTGCCAGGGTGGTGGCGGCACGCAGGCGGCGGTGATCGTCGCGGTGGCCCCAGACCTCAAGGCAGTTGAGCCGCGGCTCACGGAGGTGCGTTTCCATGAACACATATCCATCACGCAACTTGTCCCACGTGGTGCCGTTGCTGCGCGTGGCAAGGCCGGGACCATCCGGATTGCACTCCATGAAAGAGCCGTTGATCAGTGGAGCGTAGAGTTTGGCATGCTCCACGTTATCGTGGATATTGACGATGATGAGCGCCGTCTCGCCAATGGCCGCGCGCACGGCCTTGACGACCTCAAGGTTGCCGCTCCAGTCGAGCATGATGCCATCGTAGATGCCGGATTCGATTGCGAGCCGGGCCTGACGGCCGATGTTAGCACGGAATGCTTCGTTTTCGGGATTGAGCAAGTAGTAGGGCTCGGGGCCGTTGTCCCACCCCGGCACACGCGAACCGTCGGCGTTGCGTCGCCAAAATGGGGAGTCCTCGGGCAAAAAACTGCCGGGGGCGTCGCGCCAGCGCACTTCGAGCAAGAAGATCATGGCGGGATTTTTCGCGAGCATGCGGGCCCGGTTGTCGAGCGCGCGTTTTTGGCTGATCGCCGTGAATTCTATGGCGAGGCCTGGATGATCCCCGGCCCACTCGGCTCCGAGCACGAGAGCAGTATTGAAACCGAGCTGGCTAACCGGCTCCTCCCAGAGCACGTCGTGCTTACCGGCTGCGCGCAGACGGTCGTCGTTGGACCAGAGCGGCCACTTGCCAGGCATGTCGATGGGATTCCAAGCCTGAAAAACGGACGGGAAATCGCGGGCGGCAATCAAGTCCT
>JAUPWC010000526.1 GCA_030916665.1 Verrucomicrobiota bacterium | reverse complement strand
GACTCTCCGGTCATTCCCGCGCTCATCCGCGCCGCCGAGAACGGCAAGCAGGTGGCCGTCCTCGTCGAGCTGAAGGCCCGTTTCGACGAGGAGAACAACATCGTCTGGGCCAAGGCGCTCGAGCGCGCCGGCATCCACGTCGTCTACGGCGTCATCGGCCTGAAGACGCACGCCAAGATCGCCCTCGTCGTGAGACGCGAGAAGGACGAGATCCGCCGCTACGTCCACCTCGGCACGGGCAACTACAACCCGAAGACCGCCCGCCTCTACACCGACCTCAGCCTGCTTACCTGCAACGCCGAGATCACCGCCGAAGTCGCACAGCTCTTCAACTCGCTCACCGGCTTCGGCCGCTCGCCCGAGTTCAAGCACCTGATGGTCGCGCCGTTCAACCTCCACTCCCGCATCCAGGAGCTGATCGCCAACGAGGCCGCCAACGCCGCCGCCGGCAAGCCCGCGCGCATCATCGCGAAGATGAACAAGCTCGTGGACAAGGTGACCATCGACAACCTTTACGCCGCCTCCCAGGCCGGCGTGCAGATCGACCTCATCGTCCGCGCCACCTGCTGTCTCCTTCCCGGCGTGAAGGGCCTCAGCGAGAACATCCGCGTGCGCAACATCGTTGGCCGCTACCTCGAGCACGCGCGCATCTTCTGCTTCGAAAACGCCGGCAACCCGCTCCTCTACGCCGGCAGCTCCGACTGGATGCCGCGCAATTTCTTCCGCCGCGTCGAGGCGCTCTTCCCGATCACCACGCCCGCGCTGCGCGACCGCGTGCTCAGCGAAATTCTCCCGGCCGAGCTCCGCGACAACGTGGACGCCCGCGATCTCCAGCCAGACGCCACTTACGCCCCGCCCGCCCGCAAAGATGGCGAGGCCGACTTCTCGGCCCAGAAGCATTTCATGGCCACCGCCGAGAAGCGCGCCGTCGCGCAGATCGAAGTCGTGCCTTGAGCGGGCGCAATTCTGGTGGAGCCGGGCGCCCTCGCCCCGGAAACGCACGGGCTCCGGTTCCAACCGATACGCGTTGGAGCGCAGCGACAACGTGGTAGATGATGCGCGCAGAAGACCACGCTTTCGCTGACTCAAGGGCGGCTACACCCGTCCAACGCACTCCCACGCTTTCCTGATTGGCTCCCCGCCCTCCTCCCGCAACCGTCTCCGCGTGGATTCCGCCCCTTACTTCGACGTCCCCCTCAACCTGCCGCACGCCGGCCGCGTCGCCCGCCGGCTCGTGACCTACCTCCAGCGCGATGGCCGGGGCAACACCGCCGCCGCGGCCACAGCCGCCGAGCTCGTCGAATTGCTCGATCCCTACTACGACAGCGACGAAAACCCGAACCGCACCGTCGCCGACAAGGTGCGCACCGAGGCCGCCCAGCTCGGCCGCCGCTTCGTCGATCAGGTCGAACTCGATGCCCTCGGCCACGACCTGCTCGGTCAGGGCGTGCGCAACCTCTTCGAGTGCCTGGAACTCGGCCGCGAAGGCGCCACCATTTCCCTCCGCGCCGGCGAAGATCCCGATTCGATGCAGCGCCCGCGGTGAGGGCTGCATCTGACCTGGTGGGCAGCGCGAGTGCTCGCGCCTCCTTTCTCTGTGTCCCCTGATAAACCGTGAACCTTACCGGAGCATTCCGGCATGGGATCATCATTGAAAGCCCTTGGCGTCATCCTGAGCCGTGCGAAGGATCCAGTAACACCACCGCCAGCGGATATAGTCGTGGATCCTTCACTTCGTTCAGGATGACGGGGTTTGTGAGTTGGATAGCTATTGATCATTCGCCGCGGCAGGCGCGCCCGCAGGATCCGCGCATCGGACAAGCCGCCAACTAACCCCCGACGGGCTGCCAGAGGTTCGCTCCTACCCCCCACCCGCCTTCGCACTTGTCTCCCCGCGCACGGCCCGGCATCTCCTCGGGTGCATGTCGCCCAATTTCGCGCGGATCGTCTTCGCCCTCACGCTCGTTTTTTTCGGCGCGTTCTTCCTCTGGCCCATCCTGCAAATCCTCAAGGGCGGCTTCATTGACGCCGACGGACGCCTCACCTTCGCCTACCTGTGGTCTCTGCTCGGCGACCCGATCTACCTCGGCGGCCTGGCCAATTCCTTCCTGCTGGCGCTCACCACCACCACCTTTGCGCTGCTCATCGCGCTGCCGCTGGCCTTTGTCACGGACCGCTTTCTGTTTCCCTTCAAGGGCTTTCTCGGCTCCCTGATCCTCGTGCCGATGATCCTGCCGCCCTTCGTCGGCGCCATCGGCATCAAGCAGATCCTCGGGCAATACGGCGCGCTCAACGCCCTGCTCATCAAGGTCGGCATCTGCTCCCCGGGCTGGACCTTCGACTGGCTCGGGGCCAACCAGTTTCTCGGCATCGCCATCGTCACGGCGTTCAGCCTCTACCCGATCATCTACCTCAACGCCGTCGCGGCGCTGGCCAACGTCGATCCGGCCATGGAGGAGGCTGCGGAAAATCTCGGCTGCACCGGCCTGCGCAAGTTTTTCAAGATCACCCTGCCGCTGATCAAGTCCGGCCTCTTCGCCGGCGGCACCATCGTCTTCATCTGGTCGTTCACCGACCTCGGCGTGCCGCTCATCTTCGACTACGCGCGCGTGACCTCGGTGCAGATTTTCTACGGCCTGAAGGACATTGGCGGCAACCCCTTCCCCTACGCGCTCGTTGCCGTGATGCTGTTCAGCTCCGTCGCGTTCTACGCGATCGGCAAGGGCCTCTTCGGCCGCGACGCCTACGCCATGATGGCCAAGGCCACCTCCTCGGGCGGCCCGAAGGAACTGCCGCCCGCCCGCGCCTGGTTCTGCACCGTGCTCTTCGCGGGCGTGACTTTTGTCGCCATCCTGCCCCACCTCGGCGTCGTGATGGTGGCCTTCTCCAACGACTGGTATGCCTCCGTGCTGCCGAAGAATTTCAACCTGGAGAACTTCCGCATCGCGCTCGGCCACGACCTCACCGTGTCGGCCATCGCCAACAGTCTCAAATACGCGAGCATCTCCACGGTCATCGACCTCGTGCTCGGCATCATCCTCGCCTACGTGATCGTGCGCTCGAAAATCCGCGGCCGGCAGATCCTGGACTTTCTCGCCATGATGCCGCTCGCCGTGCCGGGACTCGTGCTCGCCTTCGGCTATCTCGCCATGAGCCAAGACGGCAAATTCTTCTCCTTCATCAACCCGGTCGCCGACCCCACCATTTTGCTCATCATCGCCTACTCGATCCGCCGCCTGCCCTACGTCGTGCGCTCCGCCGCGGCCGGTTTCCAGCAGACGAGCGAGACGCTCGAGGAGGCCGCCCAAAACCTCGGCTGCCCTCCGCTCAAGGCCGTTTTCAAGATCACGCTCCCGCTCATCATCGCCAACCTCATCGCCGGCGGCCTGCTGGCCTTCTCCTTCGCCATGCTCGAGGTGTCCGACTCGCTCATCCTCGCGCAGAAGCAGATGTATTACCCGATCACCAAGGCCATCTATGAGCTCTTCCAGCTCCTCGGCGACGGCAAGTTCATTGCCTCCGCCCTCGGCGTCTGGGCCATGGCCTTCCTTGGCATCACCATCGCCGGCATGACCATCCTCCTCGGTAAAAAACTCGGCGCGATCTTCCGGGTTTAGCCTCGCTAAACCCGCCGCGCCGCAGCCCACCGGGCGAAGGCGGGCCGAAAATCCCCAATGTTTCAGCCACGGATTTCACAGGCGCACACGGATCACCGGCCCGTCCTCCGGCTTCTTCCTTCCTCCTTCTTAATTCTGCCTTCCCGGCCATGCTCCACCTCGTCCTCGTCTCCCTTCTCTGGGCCTTTTCTCCGGGCCTGACCAAGGGTCTTACCACGGGGCTCGAGAGCAGTTTCGTCGCCGCCGCTCGCCTCGGGCTGGCGCTGTTGGTGTTTCTCCCCTTCCTGCGCTTCAAGGGCCTGACTCCCCGGCTCATCGCCACGCTGGCCGCGCTCGGTGCCGTGCAGTTCGGGGTGATGTATCTGGGCTACATCGAGAGCTTCCGCCACCTCCAGGCGCATGAGGTCGCCTTGTTCACGCTGACGACTCCCGTTTTTGTCACACTGCTCGCCGACGCCCAGGACCGCACGTTCCGGGTCCGCGCGCTCGCCGCCGCCCTGCTTGCCGTGGGCGGCACGGTGGTCGTGGCCTTCAAGGGCCAGGCGGTGCAACCCACGCTCTGGGGTCTCGCCCTCGTGCAGATTTCCAACCTCGCCTTTGCCGCCGGCCAGGTCGGCTACAAGCGCCTCCGCGCGCAACACCCCGCCCTTCGTGACCGCGAGGTCTTCGGCCTGCTCTACGCCGGCGCCGTCCTGCTCACCTTGCCGGTCGCCCTCGCCCGCGTGGACTTCGCCACCTTCACCCTCACCACCACGCAACTCCTCACGCTCGTTTACCTCGGCGTCCTGGCTTCGGGTGTGGGCTTCTTCCTCTGGAATCTCGGCGCCACGCAGGTCGGCACCGGCACGCTCGCGGTGATGAACAATGCCAAGATTCCGCTGATGGTCGCCGTCTCGCTCCTCTTCTTCGGCGAATACGCCGACATCCCGCGCCTCTTCATCAGTCTGGTTCTCCTCACCACTGCCGTCTGGTTTGCCGAGAAGCGTTGAGTCCGGACTCGGCCGGTTTCAGAGCCTTAAAAGCGCACGCTATTATCCGCCATTTTTCTGTGTATTCCGTGTCTTCCGTGGACCATACTGTCTCCCATGCCCGGCAAACTTACCACCCACGTCCTTGATCTCACCAACGGCCGGCCCGCCGCCGGCATGCGCATCGAACTCTGGAACCTCGACGGCAAACCGCACCAGCTGAAGGCCGTCGTCACCAACCTCGACGGCCGCACCGACGAGCCCCTGCTCGCCTCCGTCGGCATGACCGTCGGCACCTACGAGCTGCTCTTCTTCGTGAAGGACTACTTCGTCACGCACCACAAGGACAGTCCCTTCCTCGACCGCGTCCCCGTCCGCTTCGCCATCGCCGACGCCAAGGCCACCTACCACGTCCCCCTGCTCGTCACCCCCTGGGCCTACCAGACCTACCGCGGGAGCTGAAACCCGGGCTTGTCGAAATCCGTGCGAGGGGTATCGTCCCCGCATGAGCCAGAACGTCGAAGCCATTATTGATGAGCAGGGCCAGGTGCGCTTGCTCCGGCCGCTGCGCTTTCCAACGGCCCGTCGGGCGGTGGTTATGATTCTCGACGACGATCCGCTCGAATCGGCCCGCGTGAGCGAGCCTGCTCTGGCTGAGGATTGG
>JAUPWC010000525.1 GCA_030916665.1 Verrucomicrobiota bacterium | reverse complement strand
GGAAGACGGGTCGAAATAATCTTCGCCCCAGACCATCAGGGCCCCAAGGTGCGCGGCACCGATCAGGATCAAGCCGGTCAGCCAGATCGCGGTGCGCCGCAGCCAGCGAGTCCCCGGGTTGGGTGCCTCCGAGAGGCGGTAGGCCAACCATGCGGCGATGCTGGCGAGAACCGCGGTGGCCACGCCCAACCAACGATGCCATTGGAGCATCCACCGCAGCGACGGCCGCGGATGCGACTCCACCGCGAACACCCAGCCGGTGGCCGTTGCCATGAGGGCCCCCGCCGCACCGACGACCATGAGCAGAGTAACAGTCCGACCGAGCCCTGGACGGTCCCATTTCAAGCGAACCAATTCAAGGGCGGCGGCGAGCAGCAGCAGCGCGATGGGGAAATGGAGCACCAGCGGGTGCAGGCGGCCGAAGAGTGTGGAGAGATCCATGGCGGTGGAGGACGAAGACTGCGTGGCAACAACAGGCCGGCCGGAGCAGGATACTCCGGCCGGCGGTATCAAACGAAACGGAGGCCGATCAATGATGCTTGCCGTGCCCTTGGGCGGCAGGCGCCGCCGGTTTTTCGCCCTTGGCCTTGGCGGCAGCGGCATCGTCGATCATCTTGAGGAACTTCTCGGGGTCCTTGTTGAAATCCTTCACGCAGCCCTTGCAGCAAAGGCGCACGAGCCGGTCGGGCTTCCCATCCTGCTTGTAGGTGTAGTTGATGGGCGGCCCCATGTCACCGTCCTCGAGCTTGTCCCCGGAGACGACGCAGTAATCGACGGGATAATCCGCCACGGCTTGGGCCGGGTCCTTCGCCTGTTCCTTGTCCTTCTTGTGGCCCTCATGGGCCTGGGCGGGAATGGCGACCGATGCGGCAGCGGCAAAGGCCAGAACGAGACCGGCGAGGCCGGAGCGAAGAGCGAGACGGGTATTCATGGGTGGATGGTAATGGGTGAAGAGAGGTTTCGGCACACATACACCGCAGGTATTGGCAATCCCTCATACTATTTTGGCTTTTTTTCGGCCTCCGCATCCTATTCCGCTTCTGCGGGTTCAGGGATGCCCCGTTTCATCAACCCGCACCTCAATCCGGGCCACACCCTGTGGCAGGGGATCCAACACGACGCGATAGCTGGCATAGTCGGGCCTGCGATGGCGGCGCACAATCTGTTTGGGTGAGAAGGTCTCCCTGCTCGTTCGCAACACCCGCCCGCCTGCATCGTAAAGGGTAACATCGAGGTGCGTTCGGGTGGTGTCGGTAGCCTCCAATCGCTTGATGACGTAGCCCCGCACGGCGAGTTGGTCATTCCGACGCTCCAGCCAAATCTTTTCGATCCGGACCACGGGAGAATCCACGCCGTGAAGTCTGACGTGAGCCAGGTCAGCCGGAGGGCGGAACGGCGTAGTGCAGCCGGAGGCCAAGAGCACGGCCAATGCCGCAGATCCCAGCGCAAAGAGGTGAGCTAGTCGGGAATGGTTGCTCATGGTATTTGGCCCGGATCGCGCGGGGTTCAGTGCGGCGGATTTTTCCACGTTAGTTCGGCGACGGTTTCATCGAGCAGGCTTTGGGGTCGTTCACCCCGGGCGAAGCGGTCGCTATGCCGCTGGAAAACATCGACGCACATGGGGCAGCACAGGGGAAAGCGGCACCCCTGGTGATAAAGGTGGGCAAATCCTGCCGTGCCATCGGTGGCCTTGCCGCAGACGATGCAGGTTTCAGCCTTGGTGTCTTCAGCGTTCATGTGGAGAAGCGCCCGCAGCGGTCAGGTCTCGGGCAGCGCCTTGGCGATGGTGAGGCATTCGTGCCCCTTCTTGTTGACGTATTGAACCTCGACTGCCGAACCGGTGGCACCCGGGGCCTGCTTGAGCACCACCCGCATTTCGTCTTTGCACCCGGGGCAGCTCAACATGGCCCCTTCCCGGCAATATTCCAGAGCCTCGGCCACGCTGGTGAGCGTGACCGTTCGTTTGGCGTCACACTGACGGCAGACATAGACGATACGGTCGCCGGGGCGAAGTTGCTCAAACTGAGCCCGGGTGGTCAGGGACTCGCCAACCTTTGCGCGGCCGAGGTAAACGGAGAGTGCCGCCGCGCCGGCAATCAGCCCAAGGAGCACCACAAATACCCGGGGGAGGTTCATGTTGCGGGACGGTGGACTCGCCGCCCGGGGCGGGGACACGGACGGCGAGAACACCTTGGAGGTCTATTCGTTCAGGATTTCTCCGCCGGCTTTGCGATGAAGAAGCAGGGTTCGCTCTTCTCGTTCACGTAGGTCACTTCCCGGGCCAGCGTGGGGTTCTTGGGTGGACCCTTGGTGACGACCCGGACCTTGGTTTTGCAGGACGGGCAGGTCACCGTGGCGCCCTCCTTGCAGTGCTCCATGGCCGCGGCGGTGTTCTGAACCGTTGTTTCCGTCACGGTCTGGCACTGGTTGCAGACGTAGAGTATCTTGTCGCCGGCCTTGAGCTTCTCGAACTGGGCGGGCTTGTTCAACGTTTGCCACGTTCCCGAGGGAGGGCCCGCGAGGACCGTGGCCGCGCCAGTCAGGAGACCGGCGAGGAGGAGCACTGTCAGTTTGGTTTTCATGTTTTATCCGGTTTTGGGGTTTGGGTTGTCCGCTCGTGGTTGCGGGAAAAGAGCGGCGGCTTCCACGGTTGCCAGGCGATGGCGGCGGTAAGAGATAACAGGAGGCGAGGCGGCGGTTGCGCCGACGGCTTGGCTAAAATCCAGCCGCACGGCTGTGGCGGCGGCTGGATCGACGATGACCGATGGCGTAGCGGTCAGGACTTCTTGGCGCAGCCCTGGCAATCGGCGCAGGCCATGCCCTTCTCGCCCGCGGGTTTGGCGGTGGCCTGGGCCTTGGTCTCGGTCGATGATTTGGTCTGCCAGATGGACGGATACGAGGCCGGCTTCTGATTCTTGTTCATACGCGCCCAGTATTCAGGACCAGGACCGGCGAAGCTGAG
>JAUPWC010000524.1 GCA_030916665.1 Verrucomicrobiota bacterium | reverse complement strand
ATCGTGCTCGGCGCCGTCACGCTGCGGGCCGTGACCGGTTTGCGCGCGGCGCGCGTGGCAGCATGAAACGCCTGCTCGCCTTCCTCGCCGGTGTGCTTTGTCTGGTCGTCATGCCCGCCAGCGAGAAGTCCGCCGAACCCGACTGCGTCGTGTTGCTGCACGGCATCGGCATGCGTTCCTATGTGATGAACCGCCTCGAGTCCGCGCTGCGCGCCGACGGCTACCGCACGGTCAACATCTCCTATCCGTCGCGCCGCATGCCGTTCGAGCAGCTGGCCGGCGAATACCTGCCCGCGCACCTGAAGAAGCACGACGTCGCCCGCGCGCCGCACCTGCACTTCGTGACCCACTCGATGGGCAGCCTCATCGTGCGCAAGCTCCTCCAGGACGCCCGCCCCGCCAACCTCGGCCGCGTCGTGATGATCGGCCCGCCCAACCAGGGCAGCACCGCCGCCGACGCGGCGAAGGAGAACGTGCTCCTGAAAAAATTCCTCGGCGGCAACCTCGTGCGCCTCGGCACCGGCGAAGACGCCATCGTGAAGACGCTCGGCGCGGCGGACTTCGACGTCGGCATCATCGCCGGCGAGGTGGCGGTCAACCCGGTCTTCGGCCAGGCCCTCGGCGGCAAGAACGACGGCGCCGTCACCATCGAGTCCGCGAAGCTCAAGGGCATGAAGGATTTTATCGTGCTCCCCTACTCGCACACGCTGATGCTCTGGCGCCAGGAAGTCGTGGACCAGGTGCGCACCTTTCTGCGCGAGGGCAAGTTCATCCACCCGCCCCCGGCGACGCCGGCCGGGCCGGGGGCCTGAACTGCAAGAGCACGTTGGCCAGCGTGATCAACCCGCCGCCCGCGAGCAGCTGCCAGGTGAGCGTCTCGTTGGCGTAGTCGAACCCCGCCCAGCGCGAGAAGAGCGCCGGCAGAAAAAGCGCCATCACCGACGCGAACACCGGCTCGAAGCAGTAGATCAACCCCGCCTCGGTCGCCGTGATGTGCGGCTGCCAGCGGTTCATCAGCGTGAACGACCCGAGCGTGCAGAACAGCGTGAGCAACCCGAGGAAACCCAGCCACGGGACCGACAGCCACGGACGCAGGCAGTCGGCCGGCGCGGGCGCCGTCGCGAGCGCGAGCCCGCAGAACACCACGGCCACGGTTGCGAACATCACGGCCGTGACGGCCAGCGTGCGGTTGCCCCCGTGGCGTTTGTCGCCGAGCACAAAAATCTGGATCATGAAGAAGACCGAGCTCAGCAGCGTCTCCCATTCGCCGCGCCCAAGGTGCAGCGTGCGGAAGTCAAAGCGCCCGAGGATCGCCACGCCCGCGAGCACGAGCGCGGCGCAGGCCCACACCACGGGCGGCGGCACGCGGCGAAGCTGCAGCGCCACCACCGCCGGGATCATGATGGCGTAGAACTGCGTCAGAAATGCGGAGGTTGAGGCGGAGGTAAACTGGAGCCCGTCCACCTGCAGCAGCAGGCCGGCGCCCAGCGAAAGGCCGAGCAGCACGCCCTGGCGCAGTTCGCCCGCCTTCAGCTCCGCGAGCTGCGCCCGCGCGATCAGGAGCATCACTGCGGTCGCGAGCACGAATCGCGCGGCCACCGTGAGCGTGGTGATGAACCAGCTGCTGCTCGCCGGCACCAGCTGCAGCTGCTCCTGCCCCATCGCCTTGATGAGCGGAAAGCTCAGGCCCCAGAACAGATTGGCCAGCAGCAGCCCGATGAGCGCGCGGCGGTGGGTGGAGACGTTGGACGACATGGGTTCCGTGGGCAGCGAGCTTGCTCGCGCTGGATCGAGATTGGAGCCGATGTCAGCGATCAACTCATGCGCGAGCAAGCTCGCTGCCGACGGGAAAACCGTTCCGCCCAGCAAAAACAAAAACGCCGCGGATTGCTCCGCGGCGTTTTCAAATCGATTCGCGAGATGCGGATCAGGACAGGTTCTTGCTGACCAGCTTGGTCATGTCGAACATGCTGACCTGCGCCTTGCCACCGAACACGGCCTTGAGGGCGTCGTCGGCGTTGATCATGCGCTTGTTCTTCTTGTCCTGGAGACCGTTCTTCTTGATATAGGCCCAGAGCTTCTTGGTGAGCTCCGTGCGGGGGAGAGGCTTGGCGCCGACGACGGCGGCGAGCTTCTCGTTGGGGGTAACCGGCTTCATGAAAGCGGCGTTGGGTTTACGAGTGGATTTTTTAGCCATAGTGGCATTCGTCATAGAACCCGGTTATGCCAATGCAACGATTTTCTAGAGGAGAAATCCACTTTTCCAGAGGGAGAATCGCCGCGCGCACGACCGGTGGACCGGCCAAAACGCGCTTGCCACCCCGGCCGGCGCCGACAGCCTGACCGTTGTTGGGTTGGTTGTTTGTTAGATTCTACCGCCACGGAGAATTGTCAGGTGAGCGCCAGAGTTCAGTGATGATTTGAAATCCGACAGCCGGGGACGGGCGGCAAGGCAGCAGCATCAGCTCTCATCATCACATGTCAGAAAACTCCAAGCTCTACGTGGGGAACCTCCCCTTCGCCAGCACCGCGCAGGATCTTGAAGCCCTGTTCGGCCAGGTTGGCACCGTCAGCGTCGTTGAGATCATCTTCGACAAGTTTACCGGTCGCTCGCGCGGCTTCGCTTTCGTGACGATGGGTAGCGCCGATGAGGCCCAGAAGGCCGTTGATAAGTTCCACGGCCACCAGCTCGAGAACCGTCCGCTTGCCGTGAACATCGCCCGCCCGCGTGAGGAGCGTCCTCCGGGTGGCGGCGGTGGTGGTTTCCGTGGCGGCGGCGGCGGTGGTGGCTTCCGCGGCGGTCGCGGCGGCGGTGGCGGCTTCCGCGGCGGTCGCGGCGGCGGCGGTGGTTACCGCGGTGATCGAGGCGGTGGCGGCGGTTATCGCGGCGACCGCGGTGGTGGCGACGGCGGCTACGAGCGCCAGTAAGCCTCCTCACCCAACCTCTCTTTCAAGCCGGACGTCTGTCCGGCTTTTTTGTTTTACCCATCGACCCTATGCGGCGTATAGGGCCTATAAAAATCGCTCCGCCCAGACCGGGTCCGGTAGCGGCGTAGGCCGGTATTCCCCGAAGAGCGCATACCGCGTGCGCGCCACCAGCTTGTAGAACGGATCGCGCGCCCAGGCCGGCAGCACCCGCATCCATGTGACCAGCCGCCAAACGCCGCCGACCTCGGCCGCCGCAGCGAGCGCACCGTCGGTGCGCAGCATTGGCGCGTGCCGCTCCGGCTCCCGCCAATCCGGCACGAACACGAGCGAATTATAATCCTCCGTCGGCAGACCCTTGCTTCGCAAATAGGCCTGCGCCGCCGCTCCCTGCAGCGGGGCGAAATACAACCGCCCGCGACGGTCCGTGCGCAGCAACAGCCGCACCCCGCTGTTGCACAGCCCGCATTCACCATCGAACAGGAGGACGGGCAAAGGATCGGCTGGAGCAACGAGCATCCGGCCAAGCTAGGTGGCACACCGATCATGGCAACCCCGGCCAAGGTACCGGCTTGACACAGGAAACTATAAATACGCTTATAGTTTCCTAAGACCTCCATGCCCACCGCCGCTACCCAGCCCCCGACCACCGCTTCCGACGATCCCGCCGTCGCCCGCATTCTGCGCCAGGCGCGCGAGCATTTCTTCGCCCACGGCTACTGCGCCTGCACCATGGACGACCTCGCCGCCGAACTCGGCATGAGCAAGAAGACGCTCTACGTGCATTTCCGCAGCAAGGAAGAGATCATGCGCGCCGTCATCGCCCAGCTGGGCCGTGAGGTCCGCGCCGACGCCGAGGCCCTGTTGGCCAACCGCCGGCTCGGCTTCTCAGAAAAACTCCGCGGTTTCGCCGAGGGCATGGTGCAGCGGCTCGCGCTTCTGAATCCGCGCACGCTCCGCGACCTCCAGCGCTTCGCCCCCGAGCTTCACGAACTCACCGTCGAGATGCGCCAGAAGAACATTCCCTACATCTTCGGCCGCTTCATCGAGGAAGGGAAAATCAACGGCAAGGTCCGCGACGACGTGGACGGGGCGTTCGCCGTGGAGTTTTTCCTCCAGGCCATGCAGGGCCTCATCCAGCCCGCCACCCTCGACCGGCTCGGCTTCGCCCCGCGCGACGTCCTGCCCCGCGCCATCGACCTCTTCTTCGGCGGACTGCTCACCCCCGCCGGACGCAAAGAACATGAAAAACTGTTTCCCCGCTAAGTCCGCCCTCGTGGCGCTCGCCGCCCTCACCCTCGCTCTCGTCGGCTGCGGCCGCCGCGAACCCGCCGGCTACCAGGGTTATCTCGAAGGCGAATTCGTCCAGCTCGCCGCCCCGCTCGCCGGCCGCCTCGAAAAGCTCACCGTGGCCAAAGGCGCGCGCGTCACCGCCGGCACGCCGCTCTTCCAGCTCGAACAGGGCGCGGAATCCGCCGCGCTCGGCGAGGCCGTCGGACGCGTGCGCGCCGCGCAGGCCCGGCTCGCCGACCTGCGCAAGGGCCAGCGACCCACCGAACTCGCCGTCATCGAAGCTCGCTTCGCGCAGGCCCGCGCCGCCGCCGAACTCTCCACCCGCGAACTCGAGCGCCTCACCAAGCTGCACGAAAACCGCGTCGCCTCCGACGATGACTTCGACCGCGCCCGCCTGAACCAGGAAGCCGCCACCAAGCAGGTCGCCGAACTGGTCGCCCAGCTTGAAACCGCCCGCCTCGGCGCCCGCACCGATGTCATCGCCGCCGCCGAGGCCGAAACCGCCGCCGCCCAGGCCGCGCTCGACCGAGCCGGCTGGGCCGTGGCGCAGAAGAGCGTGAGCGCCCCCCGCGACGGATTGATCTACGACACGCTCTATCGCGAAGGCGAGTTCGTCGCCGCGGCCATGCCGGTCATCACCCTGCTGCCACCCGACAATCTCAAGGTCCGCTTCTTCGTGCCCGAGGCGGATTTCGGCGCGCTCAAGGCCGGCGACACCGTGCAGGTCGCACTCACCGGCCGATCCGCCCCGCTCGAGGCCCGCATCAGCTATCTCTCGCCCAAGCCCGAATACACGCCGCCGGTGCTCTACAACCGCGAGAACCGCAGCAAGCTCGTGTTCATGGTCGAGGCATCCTTCGACAACGCCGTCGCGCGCGACCTCCACCCCGGCCAACCCGTCGAGGTGACGCCGTCCAAGTAGGGTCGGTCTCCGACCGGCCCGCTCCCATGTCCGCAACCCTTCACCCAGTTCGTCGGCTCCCTGTGGGCGGCCTGCTTGCAGGCGCCACGACCGTCCCGCGACCTTCGTGGCGTGAGCAAGCTCACCGCCCACGCCCCAGCCATGCAGCCTGACTTCGCCGCCACCGCCTTCGCCATCGACGTCACCGGTGTGACCAAGCGTTTCGGCGCGAAGACCGTCGTCAACGGCATCAACCTGCAGGTGAAGCGCGGCGAGATCTACGGCTTCCTCGGCCCAAACGGCAGCGGCAAAACCACCTTCATCCGCATGCTCTGCGGTCTGCTGACGCCCGACGCCGGCACCGGCACCTGCCTCGGCTACGACGTGCGCACGCAGCAGGCCGACATCAAACGCCATGTCGGCTACATGACGCAGAGGTTCAGCTATTACGAGGACCTGAGCATCCGGGAGAACCTCGACTTCATCGCCCGCATCTACGACGTGCCCGACCGCCGCGCCGCCGTGCAGCAAAGCCTGGAACGCCTCGGCCTCGCCAACCGCAGCCACCAGCTCGCCGGCCAGCTCTCGGGCGGCTGGAAGCAGCGCCTCGCCCTCGCGGCCTCGCTCATCCATTCGCCGCAACTGCTCCTGCTCGACGAACCCACCGCCGGCGTGGACCCGAAGGCGCGCCGCGACTTCTGGGACGAGATCCACCGCCTCGCCGCCGACGGTCTGACCGTGCTCATCACCACGCACTACATGGACGAGGCCGAGCGTTGCCACCGGCTCGCCTATCTTGCCTATGGCAACCTGCTCACGCGCGGCACGCTGCCCGACGTGCTCGCCGCCGCGAAGCTCACCACCTGGAGCGTCGCCGGTCCGAATCTTGCCGTGATCGCCGCCGCGCTGCGCGACCGCCCGGGCGTCGAGCAGGTGGTGGCCTTCGGCAACACCCTGCACGTCTGCGGACACGATCCCGCCCAATTGGCCGCCACCATCGCGGCCGTTCGCACGCCCGCGCTCGAATGCCGGGAAATACCCTCCAGCCTGGAGGACGTCTTCATCTGCCTGATGGACCACGCGGAGGACAATTTCAAATGAGGCGCTTCACTCTCCATCGCCTGTGGGCCGTCGTGCTGAAGGAGTTCATCCAGATGAAGCGCGACCGCGTGACCTTCGGCATGATGGTCGGCATCCCGCTGCTGCAGCTCACGCTCTTCGGCTTCGCCATCAACACCGACCCCAAGCACCTGCCCGCCGTCATCCGCGCCGCCGACCAGGGACCCTACGCGCGCACGCTCGTCGCCGCACTGAAGAACAGCGGCTACTTCTCCCTCGTGCGCGAGGCCGCCACCGAGGCGGAGGCGCACCGGCTGCTTCAGCTCGGCGAGGTGCAGTTCGTGATAAACATCCCGGAGGATTTCACGCGTGACCTTATCCGTGGCGAACGCCCGACCGTGCTGGTCGAAGCCGATGCCTCCGACCCTGCGGCCGTCGGACCCGCCGTGGCGGCAGCACGCAGCCTCGCCGCCAGCGCCTTTGACCGCGACCTCACCGGCCCGCTGGCGCGGCTGCGGGGCACGCCCGGCCCCGTGGATTTCCAGGTCCACGCCCACTACAACCCGGAGAACATCACGCAATACAACGTCGTGCCCGGCCTCATGGGCGTGGTGCTCACGATGACGATGGTCGTCATCACCGGCCTGGCCATCACGCGCGAGCGCGAGCGCGGCACGATGGAGAACCTGCTCGCCACGCCGGTGCGCCCCGCCGAGGTCATGATCGGCAAGATCCTGCCCTTCATCTCGGTCGGCTACGTGCAGGTGACGCTCATCCTGCTGGCTGCGATATTCCTCTTCAACGTGCAGATGGTCGGCAGACTGCCGCTGCTTTACGTCGT
>JAUPWC010000523.1 GCA_030916665.1 Verrucomicrobiota bacterium | reverse complement strand
TATTTCGGCTGCGCCCACCCGGAAGGTTACCGCAAGGCGATGGAGAAAATGCGCCTCGCCGCCAAGTACGGCCAGCCGATCATCGCCTTCATCGACACCCCCGGCGCCTATCCGGGCGTCGAGTCCGAGGCCCGGCATGTCTCCGAGGCCATCGCGGTCAACCTGCGCGAGATGGCCATGCTCAAGGTTCCCTCCGTCGCCGTCATCGTCGGTGAAGGCGGCTCCGGCGGCGCGCTCGGCATCGGCGTCACCGACCGCGTGCTCATCTTCGAGAACGCCTACTACTCCGTCATCTCGCCCGAGGGCTGTGCCGCCATCCTCTGGAAGGACCGCGCCAACGCCCCCAAGGCCGCCGAGGCCCTCAAGCTCAACGCTGCCTCGCTGAAGGAACTCGCCGTCGTGGACGACGTCATCCCCGAGCCGCTCGGCGGCGCGCACTACAACCCCGCCGAAGCCGCCGCCGCCCTGAAGACGCTCCTGCACAAGCACCTCAGGGACCTCGTCGATCTCGACAGCACCAAGCTCCTCGACCAGCGTTACGAACGCTACCGCGCCCTCGGCGAATTCCGCGAGGTCGCCGCCGCCAAGTAAAGGACGCACTGGAGCCCGCGCTCCGCGCGGGCTTTGGGCGGGACGCGACCGCTGGACGCGCCGCTGGAACATTAGCAGAGAATCTGTAGCCGCGTTGGCCCATAGCGACAAAGTGGGCCACCGACCACGCTTTCGCTTTCGGCTCAAGCGCAGCGACACCCTTGGTGAAACACTCTCTGCCAGCACTGGCGAAATGCGCCTATCCGGCTAGGCTGCCCCATGCTCGTCATCCGCCGCCTGGTTGACCGTCAACAAGCCTACACCGCGATCTTTCTCCCGGGGGAGGAGCCGCGCGTTTTCCCCACGAACGATTACGAGCACGGGCGTATCTTGCAGATCTACAAGCAGGACCGACCCTACGTGGGCGTGCACAACGATTTCTCCGACTTTGGTCTCGGCACGCCCCTTCCCGGGGCGTCGCTCAAGGCCGGTGCGTGACGAAAAACGGATTTACAAGGCAGGGAAGCTCGGTTTCCTTCGCACCCTCAGTCGCCCGGGTGGCGGAATTGGCAGACGCAGTGGACTCAAAATCCACCGACCTCTAAAGTCTTGTGGGTTCGACCCCCACCCCGGGCACCAGCCTTCGCCGAGCCTACGGCTGGCAGGCCAGCTCAACCAGCAAACTAGGCAGTCTCGGGGAATTGCGTTGAATGAAACTCATCGATCGGTGGCTCCAATCCTGGCGTGAACGCAAGGTCCGCGCCTGGCTGCGGCCCGGGGCCCGCGTGCTCGACGTCGGTTGCCATCAGGGCGAGTTCCTCGAACGCTTGGGCAGCTCGATCCGCGAAAGCATCGGGCTTGATCCGCTGGCGCGTCCGCGCGAAGCCGCTGCCTTTACCCTTCAGGCCGTGCCGTTCGCTGAACCACTCGACTTTCCGGCCGGTCGCTTCGACGCCATCACGCTCCTCGCCACGCTCGAACACATCCGCGACAAGGCCCCGCTGGCGCGTGAGGCCCGGCGCCTGCTCTCGCCCGGCGGACGTCTCATCATGACCGTGCCCTCGCCACGGGTGGACGACATCGTCCACACCCTCGTGCGTCTCGGCCTGGCCGACGGCATGAGCCTTGAGGAACACCACGGCTTCAAGCCCGAGGACACCGGCCCGATCTTCACCGCCGCCGGATTGGCGTTGGAGCATCACTCAAGCTTCCAACTCGGCCTGAACCACCTGTTCGTTTTCCGGCGGCCGGAAAACGAAGGAGCAAGGATCAAGTAACAAGTATCAGGCCTGGCTTGGCTGTGGTCCGTTCCGCATCCTGGCACTTGTTACTTGGCACTTGTTACTTCCCAACCTACTCGTCGCGCATGTCCGATTTCCGCGCTTACGCCCCTGATGTGCCCGCCGGCGCGGCGGAGATCCGCTTGTCGCCCGAGGAGAGCCACCACCTCGTCGTCGTGAACCGCTGCGGGCGCGGCGACCCGGTCGTGGCTTTCGATGGACACGGCCGCGAGTGGCTGACCGAGTGCGCCGATCCGGCCAAGCACGGCGCGCTGTTGCGCGTGAAGGAAACCCGCCCGGCCGCGACGCGCGCGTTCGCCATCACGCTCGCCCAGTCCCTGCCGAAGGGTTCGACCATGGACGACATCGTGCGCCAAGCCACGGAAGTCGGCGCCGCGCGCATTGTCCCGCTCATCAGCGAGCGCACGCAGGTCCACTTCGACGGCGATCGCGCCGACAAGAAGGTCGAGAAATGGCGCACCACCGCCATCGAAGCCGCCAAGCAATGCGGCAATCCCTGGCTGCCGGAGATCGCGCCGGTCCAGAAACTCGAACCGTTCCTCGCCAGCGCCGGAAGTTACGACCTTCGCCTCGTCGCGAGCCTGCACGCTGGCACGATGACCCTGAAGCAGGCGCTCGCCCGCTTCACCGCCAAGCACGGCCACCCGCCGCGTAACGCCCTGTGGCTGGTCGGCCCCGAGGGAGATTTCTCGCCCGCCGAAATGACCGCCGCGATCACCGCCGGCTTCACGCCCGTGACCCTTGGCCCGCTTGTGCTGCGCAGCGACACCGCCGCGCTTTATGCGCTGAGCATCCTGAGCAACGAACTCCAAGCCGGTTGAAAACACGAAGCAGCCAAGGAGCAAAGCCCGACCTTTGCTGCTTCGCTCCTTTGTGTGCTCGGCGAATCAGCCCCGAGCAGCCTTCCACACCGCCACGCAGGTGGCGATGAGCGCGGGGAGCTGGTCGAGGGGCACCATGTTGGGGCCGTCGGAGATCGCGTTGTCCGGATCGGGATGCGTCTCGATGAACAGTCCGTCGGCGCCGGCGCCGAGCGCGGCCTTGGCCAGCGGGGGCACAAACTCGCGCTTGCCGCTGCTCTTGCCGCCGCCCGCGCCGGGCAGCTGCACGCTGTGCGTGGCGTCGAAGACCGTGGGATAGCCGTGCGCCTTCATCATGGCGAAACTGCGCATGTCCACGACGAGGTTCTGGTAGCCGAAGGTCGTGCCGCGCTCCGTCTGCCAGATCTCGGCGGCCCCGCCCTGCTTCAATTTGCCGGTGACGAAGGCCATTTCCTGCGGCGAGAGGAACTGGCCTTTCTTCACGTTGACGACCGCGCCGGTCTTGGCGGCGGCCAACAGCAGGTCGGTCTGCCGGCAGAGGAACGCCGGAATCTGCAGCACATCGCACACCTGGGCGACGGGCGCACACTGCTGGCGCTCATGGATGTCGGTGAGCACCGGAAAGCCGTAGTCCTTCTTGATCAGCGCGAGGAGCCGCAGGCCTTCCTTGAGGCCGGTGCCGCGCCCGCCGAGGGAAGTGCGGTTGGCTTTGTCGAACGAGCCCTTGAAGACGATGTTCAGCTCCCGGTGCTTCTTCGCGAGCTTCACCAGCACCTCCGCCACGCGGCGGCAGACCGTCTCGTTTTCGAGCGAACACGGCCCGGCGATGAGGAGAAGTTTCTTGGGGTCGAAGAGCATGGGAACTGCCGGAAACAGAATTAGCCACAGATTACACAGATGGACACGGATAAATTCCCGGAGAAATCAGGCGTCCGAAAATAGACCGCCTTGATGCTATCCGTGTTCATCCGTGCCATCCGTGGTAAAACTGCATTGGTCAGATTGGTTTGGTGGGGCTACTTCTTCTTCCGCTTGATCGCGGCGGCGATGAAGGCGGCGAAGAGCGGGTGCGCGCGGTTCGGCTTGGACTGGAACTCCGGGTGGCACTGCACGCCGAGGAACCACGGGTGGTCCTTCAGCTCGCCGATCTCGACGAGGCCGCGCTTGGGGTTCCAGCCGGAGATGATCATGCCGGCCTTCTCGAAGCGCTCGATGTAGTCGTTGTTCACCTCGTAGCGGTGGCGGTGGCGTTCGGAGACGCTCTCGGTGCCGTAGGCCTTGCGGGCCAGCGTGCCGGGCTTGAGCTTGGTCTCGTAGGCGCCGAGGCGCATCGTGCCGCCCTTCTGGACGACGTTGCGCTGCTCGTCCATGAGCGCGATGACCGGCTCCTTCGTATCGGGCTCGAACTCCATCGAGTTGGCCTTCTTCAGGCCGAGCACGTTGCGGGTGAACTCGATCACGGCGACCTGCATACCGAGACAGATGCCGTAGTAGGGAATCTGGTTTTTGCGCGCGTAG
>JAUPWC010000056.1 GCA_030916665.1 Verrucomicrobiota bacterium | reverse complement strand
GGAACCCGACGGCTCATCCGGAGGATTCGCCCCACCCACCAACGCCCAGCCCGGGCCCTTCTCCGCCACGGCCAGCCCCGCGCCCGCGAGTTCGCGCTCGAGGAAGGTTTCGTAACCGTGCTGGCAGAGGGAAAGCATCGCGGCAGCTTTGTCCCCGACTGGGCCGCCGCGAGGCGAAAATCCGGGTCCGACCGTGCCTGCGGGCCACGGCTACGCATAAACGCGTATGCCCTTCATCCGGGCTTTCCGGTATTATCGCCCAACAACCGAAACAACATGGCCACCACCCTTTCCGACTGGATGAGCTGGGAAGCGGGCGTCGATCTCGTCGCCGCCACCGCGCCCGGGCTCCCTATGCCCAACGTAATCGTGCATGTCGCCCGCCTCGTTCACACGCCCCGCGGCAGCGCACCCGCCGGCATGATCCTGCTGCAAACCGATCCCGCGGGCTCCCCGCTCGTGATGGGTTTTGTCTCCACCGACGCCGTCAACGTCGGCCCGTATTTCGGGCCGAAGATCTTCGCCGGCACCCCGTTCGCCGGTGCGCCGGTCCTGCCGGCCTCGTTCGACTTCGCCTTCACCGCCGACACCGCCACCGCCACCGTCCGCGTGGGTGGTCACGAGATCCGCACCAAGCTTTCAGGCCTCGGCGCCGCCGAACTCGTGCACCGCGCGCCGGCAGCCATGACGCCGTTCTGGCAGCAGGGTGTCGAACGAGCCGCCGCTTCCGCCGAGCTGTGGATCGACGGGAAAAGCGTTCCGCTCTTGCTCCCGCCCACCGGCATCACGGGCGGGCCGCCCGCGGTTTCCGCTCCCTGCGGACTCTACGCGCGCTAAGGCGCCCCATGTCCGAGCCCCTCTGGCAACCGCGTTCCGACGCGGGCGCGCGACTCCTTGGCGCCGGTTTTTTTCTCGGCGGTGCGGCCTTGCTCGCGTTCCAAGGCCGCACGATCCTCGGCGCGATCGAGCGCGGGGAAACCGTTGGCACTTTCGCCGCTGCGTTGGCACTCGGCGAGATGGGCGTGTTGCTCGGGATCTATTGGATGATCCGGGGACTGACCGGCTACCACGCCGTGCGCGCCCTGCGCGAAAAACCCGCCGCGCTCCGCTGGCTCGGCGTCGCCTCCGCCGTGCTCGTCGGCGGCACGTTGCTCGCCCTGCATGCCTGGCTCCGCGCCCAAGGTTACGATTCCTGATCCTTTTTCCTCCTCCCATGAAACTCCACCTCCCCTTCCTCGTCCTCGCCCTCGTCTTCACCGCGTCCTCGCGCCTTGCCGCCGAGGATGCTCCGCCTGCTCCCGCCGCTTCCCCGGCGCTCGCGTTCAAACTCTTCGGCCCCCAATCGCGTCTGGTCTACAAACTCAGCAACGGCGGCACCCTGCTCATCGCCTTCGACCCGTCCTCCCAGTCGGCTGGCCCGATCAAGTTCCGTTACATTTTCTCCGACCTCGGACCCGTCGGCATCGTCACGATGTCCCCCGAGGCCGTCGCTACCGCCACCGCACTGCACAACCACTTCGAGGCCGGCGAACTCACCCTCCCCGACAAGACCTCCGTCTGGGTCTCGAAAAAGGTCTTCACCGACGCCAAGGCCGGCAAATCCATCGAGCTCGACCTCGGCCACGACGGCAAAGTCACCTTCACCCTCGACCCCGAGGGCGCCGGCGTTATGCCCCTCTCCATCGATTACGGCTGCATCCCCGACAGCAACGACACCATCGGCGGCATCGAAACGATCCTGCTCAAATCCGCCGACGGCGAGAAGTTCATCCGCCTCTTCGACAACGAGCAAATGCCGCTCATCGTCGACATGGATACCGGCAGCTTCCGCGTCCGCCTCTCCCTGCATCTCTGATCGCGACCGCGATGGCCCGCCACCTCGCCGCCCTCTGCGCCGCCAGCCTCCTCCTCGTTCCTGTTCTCGCGTCACAGGAGGAGAAACCCGACGCCCTGTTCTTCGGCGGCGAGCCCATCGGCTCGGAATACCCGGTCGCCCGCGGCCTGGCCGCCGACGCCGCGGATCTCCTCGCGGCCGATGCCACAATTCCGTCCTCCGACGCCGGGGCCGCCATGCTCCAGCAGGGCCGGCTCGTCCGGGCCTTTGCCGAGGCCCTGCGGGCGGAGGAGGCCGCCGATCCCGTCATCGCCGCCCGCTCGCACGCCCGGCGCGCGCTCATCCTCGCCCGCCTCGGCGCGGTCAACTTCGCGGCCGAACACGCCAACGCCGCACTCCCCCAACCCGCCGTCCGCGGTGAGGTCATGCTGGCCCGGGCGTGGATGTTCTGGCACACCGGCGAACTCGCAGCCGCCGACCGCGACGCCGCGCGTGCCACCGGCGCCCCGGCCTGGGCGCTCGCCGAGTGGCAGGCCCACTGCGCGCAACACGCCGCCACCCTCACGAAGTTCTCCGCCACCCCGGAGCCCGGTGATCCCTACTCCGCCGACTTCCTCGCCTACGCCGAACTCGCCGCCGCCGCCCGCGCTTACACCCTCGCCGACGGCCTCTATTTTCGCGCGGTCAACAATCTCCAGCAGCAGTTCGACGCCGAGCAGAGTTTCTCCCCCGCCAACCTCCAGCGCGCGCGACGCGGGTTCCGCGATTTGATCCGCACCCTCCTCGGCGAATCCATCCGTGAGCCCGGCGCCGTGCGCCTCGCCGCGATGGCCGTCGCCGCCGCGCGCGAGGTCTGCATCACGCCCGCCCCGCTCGCCGATTGGGAAAACCTTTTCTCACTCCTCGCCGACGTTCGTGCCACCCAGCCGGATTTCGACTTCGCCCACCACGATCTCCACGGCGACCTCGCCCGCGCCGAGTCGGAAGCCGGCCTCGGTCTCGCCTGGCGCGAGAAGCTCAAGCCGCTCCTCGCCGACCCGCGCCTGCGGCTCGCCTCGCGCGTCCACCAGGCCCTCGCCCGCCTCGAGGCCCACCGCGCCCCCGCCCTGCTCAACGCGCCGCTCGACACCCGCTTCACCCCCGATCAACTCGCCTCGCTCACCGCCTACCGCACCCTCGTCGAGACGGAGGACGCCGTCCTCGCCCGGCTCTATCAGGAGCTCCCCGCCGACAGCCCGGCCGTCCCGCGCGCAGCCGACTATGTCGTCGCCGTCGCCAAGCTCCGCTACCGCCTCGCCCTCCTCGAACAGGACCCCGCCGAGGCCCGCCTCCAGTTGGCCAAGCTCGAGCAGTTTCCCAACACCGACCCCGCGATCTCCCTCGAGGCCTACCGCGCCCAACTCACGGCCCTCGAACGCAACCCGTTTCACGAAGCCCACGCCCAACTCCTCCGCTACCCACCGACCGACGTCCCCGAAAAACACCTCGCCGCCGCCCTCGCCGCCGCCACGGACATCGCCGCCCAACTCTCCGCCCTCCACGGCGACGCCTACCTCTCCGCCGGCCGTCTCCCCGCCGACAGCGTCGCGCTCGTCCAACGCCTCTGCCACCTCCGCATCGTCAACGCGCTCAGCACCGGCCATGTCTTCTCCGCCGAACGCGCCCTCACGGATCTTCAACGGTGGTGCGTCCCGGGCAAACACCCCGCCTTCGCGCCGCTCCCTGACCTCCTCGCGGCGGTCGCGGATCTCCCGGCGCAGGACGAAAAATTCACCGCCGCAGAACAGCAGATCTGGAACCTGCTCAATGGCGGCAAAGCCGACCCCGCCTTTCCCGCCCAGATCCGCGCGATCATCGGGACCCAGCCCGACCGCTTCGCGCCCCGCATCCTGCTCCCCCTCGCCCACTGGCGCCTCTGTGAGGACAACCTCGCCGCCGCCGCCATCGAGGATACGAAGAAAATCGTCCGCCGGAACAAGGCCACACGCGCCGCCCTCGACAGCCTCGCCGCGAACAACGACCCGGTCCGCGTCGTCCGCGGTCTCTGCGCGGCCCTGCAGGCCGCACCGGCCGCCGAGCGCTCCGCCAAGATTGCCGCCACCACCCAGGCGCTCGACGGCCTGCTCCGCCATCTCGCCCAGGTTTTTTCCGGCGGCCAGACGCTCAACCCCACAAAACTCCCGGCCGACGCCCGGCGCGCCTACACGTTTTGCCTCGCCGGGCTCGTGCACGTTCGCGCCGCCGAACAACGCCTGCCCGACGCCTGCGGTCTGCTCGCGTCGCTCCGGCAGCTCTCGGCCTCCGACGCCCTGGCTCTCGCGCAACCTGCCGTCGCCGACCTGGCCTTTACCCACGACCTGCCTGACGCCAACGCCGTCCGGCTCTGGCACGATCTCCTGCAGGCCACCCCGCTCAGTGACGAGGAACACCGCGCCTTCGTCGCCCGCATGGACCCGTTTCTAAAAAAATCCCTCTCCGTCCAAATCGCCGCCCTCGCCTCCGGCCTGCGCCGCTCCCGCTGGGCGGACACGCGCACCTTCATCGCCTCGCTGCACCAGAATTTTGGCAGCAACCGGGCCCTCGCCCGCCAGCTCGACGTCCTGAACGCCTGCATCACCGACTGCCTCCCGCTCGACCGTCCGCCCGAGACCCCGGAACTCGACCGCCGCCGGCGGGCCCACGTCGCCGACGAAGCTCGCGCCAAGGAGGAACAAGTCCGCATGGCCGTCAGCTGGGAAAACGCGCCCGAAGCCTTCAAGGAGAACTGGGATCGCACCGGTGATCGACGCCAGTTAGGGCAACTCGCCGACGAAAGAAAATTCCACCAAGACAAGATCGACGCCATCGACGCGGAAAAAGCGGAATTGGCCAAAGCGAACTACCGCGCCATCCAAGCCCGCCTCGCCCAAGCTTTCCGCGACCTGAACGCGCTCGCCCAACTCTAGCTTTTGCCTTCTCGTCATCCGCCTCCCCTCATGCGCCTCGCCGCCCTCCTCCTCGCCACCCTCACCCTCACCGCCCGCGCCGCGATCCCGTTGCCCGACGTGCCGACCGTCACCGACCTCGACGAATTTCAGCTCACCTGCCAAAGCCAGCAGGCCACCATCAGCTTGTTGGAAAGCACCGGTCAGAAGGACAAAGCCGCCGAACTTCGCGACGCCCTTTGGGAACGTTACGACGCCGAACTCTTTGCCCGCCGCTGTCAGCTCGCCGATCTCAGCCTCACCGTCCTCAACCCCTTTCTCCCGGCCGAGGAGCGCAAGGCCGCCGACGGCTCGCTCGACGCCACCGTCGCGGAGATCGCCCGGCTTTCCGTCTTCACGGCACCCGCCGCCGCCCAGCGCGCCCGCGACCGCGAGCGCTCCGGCGCCAAGCCCACCCCCGTCCAACTCGCCCGCGCCGAGGCCCACGCCACCCTGCAAGCCATCCGCCAGCAACTCGCCCAGGAAGCCCTTGCGCTGCCCGGACCCGCCCGGCTCCGCCGCGAACTCGTGGCCCGCCTCACCAGCACCATCGCCGCCGGACAGCCCATCACCGATCTCGCCACCACGGCCCGCGAGCTCCCCTCCGCCACTGAAGCCCTGCAAAACCTCACCCGGAGATTCGCCGAACCCGGCCTCATCGAGGAGCTCTACCAGCGCACCAGCGAATCCCTCGCCCTCGAAGCCACCCTCACCGACCTCATCGAGGCCGCCCCCGCCAACTCCACCTTCTGGCTCGCCCGCGCCCGCGCCCGCCAGCAGCTCGGCTGGCGCGGCGGCGCCGTCCTCGACCTCACCGTCGCCGGCAACCTCGCCCCCGAGCCACCCCCGGGCTTCGACGCCCTGCTGAAAATACTCAAGGAAACTCCCGTCTCCGTGGCCGCCATCTGCCAGGAATGGCTTGATGACGAAGCCGCCGACACCTTACGCCACAAACGCGGGGCTGACGAACTCGCCGGCCGCCCCGTCACCGAACACGCCCCCGCCCTCGAGCGCGCCGCCCGCGCCGCCAGCCGCAACCGCGCCCGCCACCTCTACGCCACCAGCTTCACCGCCAAATCCGAAATCCGCGCGCGCGCCCTCCCCCTCATCCTCGCCGCCCATCCCACCCGCCCCGGTTTCTTCCCCTTCGTCAGCCCCGCCCTCCTCCAGCAATACGAGGCCGAACTCACCGCCGCCGGCAATGACGGTGCCCGCCACATCGCCATCCAACAGCGCTACGCCGCGCTCCTCGGCGTCACGGAGGGTTTCTGGTATCGCCAGATCACCCTCCTGCTCGGCACGAGCCAGAACCCGGCCGCCTTCGCCGCCACCGACATCGCCGGCGTGATGTTCCCCGACGCCGCTTGGGTAAAGGAAGCCCGCGCCAAGGCCGACCCGGTCAAAGCCCTGCCCGACTCCGAGAAAAAATAAGGCTCCGTCCACGCCTTCTGTCCTCCGTCCCGTGCCCCGCACCGCGTTCCAAATCGTCCTCGGCACCCACGACGCCACGCCCGTGCCCGCCGCCGCCCGCGCCCACGGGCTCACGCACCGCTTCGCGCTCGTGCAATCTTCCCCTGCCGCCGGCGGCGCCGACCTGGTCGTCGATCCCGCCCCGCTCCTCGCCGTGCTCGCCGTGCTCGACGCCCACTGCCCCACCGCCGGCAAACTCTATTGGGACGAACTCCGCCGCAGCCGCAACAACCTGGACGCGGTTGCCCAGCACTACCGCACCACCTTGCCGGACAACCACTCGGCACTCTCCGCCGGCGAGTGGCATCGGCAGGATCAACTCGTCGTCCTCCTCCACACCGAGCGCGGGGCCGCCGCCGGCAGCGCCCCGCCCCACCCCGGCTCGTTCACCTACTCATTCTACTGCGCCGAGGATCGCAGCCAGGAACTCCTCGCTGCGCTGCGGGCCGCCGGACACGAGCCATCTGCCATCCACCGCGCCACGACGCCCGCCCCGTCCGTGCGTCGCACCCGCGCCCAAAAACTCGCCGACACCGGCTTCGTGGCCGCCTTCGCCTGCGTGGTCCTCACCGGCTTGATCGTCGCCGGGGCGGAACTGCTCGATCTCTCGCCGCGCCTCGATCCGTGGATCGATTTCGCCGGCGCCTGGCTCGCCTACCCGCTCGCGCTCTCCATCGTCTACTCCGCCGGTTACCTGATCGCCCGGCGCGGCCAACACCCGTTCACCCGAATCCAATGAGCCGCTTCGCCTTCTACCAGGAAGTCCGCTTCGCCCGCCCCGCGCCGGAAAATGCGGCCCTCGCCGGCCGCGTGGGCGTCATCATCGGCCGGAGTGATGAGACCCCCGCCCAGCCCGCCGGCTATGCCGTGAGTGTCGAGGGCGAAGAACAAGTCGTCTGCTGCGAGGAAGCCGAACTCGAGGCCACCGGCCGCCAGTTCCGCCGCGAGGATTTCTACGACGACACCCAGGCCATCCGCGTGCGCGTGGATCGCGACGGCCGCGGCCACCTCGCCTGAATTTCCCCATGCCCCGCCTGTTCCTCCTCCTCGCCCTCCTGACCAACAGCCTCTCCGCCGCCCCGCGGATCGAGCAGAACCGCATCCTGCTGGATGCCGCCTTTGCCTTCACCGGCCACACGGCGGAGCCCACCGGGCAATCCGCCGAGGCCGTCCGCCAACTGGCCGCCTTTCTCGCCGAGAAACCCGCGCTCACGCTGGTGCGCATCGAGGGCCACGCCCCGGACCAGTCCCTCTCCGAACAACGCGCCCTCGTCATCGCACGCCTCCTGGTCGCGGCGGGGGTCGCGTGTGACCGGCTCCTGCCCGTGGGTTTCGGCGACACCAAGCCGGTCGTCGCCCCGCGCGAGGAGCCGACCAACACCCGCATCGAAATCTGCGTCGCCGCCATGCGCGGTCGCCTCCTCGGCGGAATGCCCGCCGACGGCGGCGGTCAGGTGGCCGGCAAACCCTGCGGCGAATGAGCGCCGCCTCAGCGTGCCCAGCGGTTGAACGCCTCGCGTTTTAGCCCGGTGCGCTCAAACGCCTCGCCGAATGTCGCCGGCCAGCCGGCGCGACTGCCACCATGCGTCCATTTCCACCAGAGCCGCTCGCGCTCCGCCCGCAGATAGCGCGCACTCACCTTGCCACCCTTCAACGCCGCACCGGCGTTGCGGACAAACTGAAACCACTCCCACCACGAACCCTTGGTGTCGGCCAGCCGGTGCTGCCGCGTCGGTGACCAGGCCTCGCCCGCAAGGTCGGCCGAGAGGTGGACGCGCTGCATCCGCAGCCAGGAGAGAAAATGGGCGAACCCCGTCGCGTTGCGCGTGCGCAGGCAGTCCAGCGCGTGCTCCTGGGGGTCACCCTCCAGCATCGCGCTCCCCTCGTCGTGGCTGGCCTGCCACCAGCCGGCCACGAAACCCGGCGCCGCCTCCAATTTCGCCAGCAGTTCCGCGGGCGAGCGTTCCGTCTCGCGCAGCTTGAGGGTGTCGCCGTTCCAGACCGCCACCTCGGCCCAACCGCTGTCCGCCGACTCGGCCCGGTCCGCCGCCGCCCGCGCCGCCTCGTCCGCGAAACAGGCCAGCACACACCCCTCGAACTCCTTGCCGTCGAGGATCGGATCGCCCGGCGTCGGGTCCGCCCCGTAGGGCGCCACCTCGATGCCGGCCGCCGCGAGCTCCTGCCCCACCCGCCCAACCCACTCCGCCGCCCGCGCGTGAAAGGCCGCGCGCTCCGCGTCGGACCACCGCGCCTCGAAGACGCAGTCGTTCTCAAAATAGTGACGCTCCAACGCGACCTGCAGCGCCTGCCCTTCCTCGCGCAACGCGGCCGGCAAGCCCACGTCGGCAAACTCCACCGCCGAGGTCCACCGGGCGCGCGCCTCCGCATCGTCCGCCCACATGCAGACGCCCGCGCCATACTCGAAGTTCACCCGGATTCGCATGCCGGCACGATGCCTTCCGCACGGACGCATCCAAGCGCGTTCGCCGCGTCACTCCTACGCAATTCTGCGTAGGTTCGGGCGGTCACGGTGTCCCGGCCCCGCGAAAATCTCCGTGCCTTTCCCCCCGGCCTGCGCTTGCCTTTCCCATCCGCCATGCGCCAGCCGACCTCCGATCTTCGCATCCGCACCACGCGCCCCTTGCTCTCGCCCGCCATCCTCGAGGAGGACCTGCCGCTGGGCGAAACCGGCGCCGCGCTCGTGCAACAGGGCCGGCGCGCCGCGGTCGAGATCCTGCACGGCCGCGACGACCGGCTCGTCGCCATCGTCGGCCCCTGCTCGGTCCATGATCCCAAAGCCGCGCTGGAATACGCGCACAAGCTCAAACCCGTGGCCGACCGGCTCGCCGCCGACCTGCTCGTCGTCATGCGGGTTTACTTCGAAAAGCCGCGCACGACCGTCGGCTGGAAGGGCCTGATCAACGACCCGCGCCTCGACGGCAGCTTCCAGGTCAACACCGGGCTGCGCCTCGCCCGCCAGCTCATGCTCGACGTGAACGCTGCCGGCCTGCCCATCGGCACCGAGTTCCTCGACACCACCCTCGGCCAATATTACGCCGACCTCGTCTCCTGGGGCGCCATCGGTGCGCGCACGACGGAGAGCCAGATCCACCGCGAGCTCGCCTCCGGCCTGTCGATGCCCGTCGGGTTCAAGAACCGCACCGACGGCGACCTGCAGGTGGCGGTGGACGCCATCGTGTCGGCCCGGCACCCGCACTGCTTTCCCTCGCTCACCCGCGAGGGCGCCCCGGCCATCCTCGCCACCTCGGGCAACCCGGATTGCCACCTCGTGCTCCGCGGCGGGGCCGCCGGCCCGAACTACGACGCCCTGCACGTCACGCGCTCCGTCGCGCTTCTGACCAAGGCCGGTGCGGTCCCGTCCGTGCTCGTGGACTGCAGCCATGGCAACAGCGGCAAACGCCACGACCAGCAGCCGGCCGTCGCCGCCGACGTCGCCGCGCAGGTCGCCGGCGGCTCGCGCGCGGTCTTCGGCGTGATGTTGGAGAGCAACCTCGTGGGCGGCGCCCAGAAGCACGAGCCCGGCCGGCCCCTCGCCTACGGCCAGAGCATCACCGACGCCTGCCTCGGCTTCAGTGAGACCGTGCCCGTGCTAGAAAGCCTCGCCGCCGCGGTGGCCGCCCGGCGCAAGCGCGCCTGATCCGCAGTCAGCCCGACCCGAAAGGTCGCGGCCACTCGCCCACCCGGCAAAAAAACACCCTTCGCAGTCCCCCATGCACAACTAACCTAATAGGTTAGTTGTGCAT
>JAUPWC010000055.1 GCA_030916665.1 Verrucomicrobiota bacterium | reverse complement strand
TGCCCCGATAGCTGATGTCGTCACAGGCGAGATTGAAGGAGCGGGCGCCGGCAAAGCGGAACTTGATTTCGATGATGGTGTTGCCATCCGGTAGTGGGAGGACGGCGGCCAGCGTGCCGCCGTGGTCCGCGCGTTCCTGGCGTCCCTTGAGCAAGCCATCGGCCACGGTGAAGGCCGGGATGGGGGATTTCAGCGCGGCACCGAGGCCGGTCCGCTCAAAATCGTCCGAGAAGACGAGCTGGTCTTTGACGCCTATGGCCGGGACGGGAAGTTCGGCCGCCTGCGCCCAAGCGCCGCTGAGCAGGGCGGCGAAGACGGCGCCGCAAATGAGAATGGTTTTTCGACCGCGCAAATGCGTCGCGCTGGTGGCCGGATCGGGAACCAAGTTGCTGGCGTCCGGGAGCACACCGGGCAGGAGGAAGCGCGGTCCCAAGGGAAGGCGGATGTCGCGGGGCATAAACGGATCAGTTGTCGCGCCGGATGGCCTCGAGCCGGGCCAGCGAACGAAGAACGGCACGCGGGTGCCGTCTAAGCAGGGGAGATATTTCCAGCCGCGCAAGCCGCCGGCAGGCCGGTGGTCGCCGTTGAGCTCCTCGGCCGGATCAGAATAGCAGTCGAACAGGAATATATTTTTCATTTGCGGGAAGTGAGCCGGGTCTGAATGGGCTAAGGGGCGATGGCGGAAGGCAACGCGAAGGCCACGAGACTCCCTCCGGCGGGACGTCCGGATTTGCCCCCCCCGGCGGAGATCACGAGAAACTGACGGCCGTTGGCCATGTAAACACTCGGGGTGGCGTTACCGCTGAACGGCAACGTTGCCTGCCAGAGGATGGCGCCGGTATCCTTGTCGAAAGCCCGGATCGTTTCGTCCGCGGTCGCCGCGATGAAGATCAGCCCACCTGCTGTCACCACGGGGCCGCCGTAATTTTCAGTTCCCGTGGGCGGGATGCCGCGGGCCGTCAACTCGCGATACTCGCCCAGCGGCACTGTCCATTTGAGTTCGCCGGTGTTGAGATCGACGGCGTTTAACGTCCCCCACGGCGGTTTGATCGCGGGATAGCCCGCCTGGTCCGTCCAACGCCGGAAGCCGCCAAAGGCGTAGGGAGGGATATCCTTCGCCTCCGTCTTGGTCGCGCCTCCTGCCTCGTCGGGGCGGCCTCCGGTGGTCGCGGTCTTGCCGAACACGTAGGCCAAGATTGCCTCACGCTGCGGGTCCGGGATGCGATCAAACGCGGGCATGCGGCCGAAACCAGTCTTCGTGATTTTCATTACTTCCTCGGGGGTGCGACGCTTGTCCACATCGAGGAGTGAGGGGAAACCGGCGAGCGGAATTCCGGCACGGTCGATGCCATGACAGGCGGCACAGTGGATCAGGTAGTCGCGTTCTCCACGGGGCAGCGGCGTGCCATCGGCGCGGCGGGTCTCGACCATCTGTAAGATCCACGGAATCTCGTTCACATTGACGTAGTAGACACCGTCGGGATCGACCGCGCCTCCGCCCCACTCCATGCCCCCGTCGAAGCCGGGAAACATGATCGTCTCCTTCAGGCTGGGCGCGGGAAACGGGCCGAAGTTCGGCGAGATCCTGATGCGGTCCTGCGTCAACGCGAGCGCTTCGGGCGAAATCGAGGACACATCTTCCGCCTCGTAATGCTGGCGCATGAGCGGCGCTGGCTTGGTGGGGAACGGCTGGGTCGGCGAAGCCAGCTCGCCGCGGAGTTCGGACGCGGGCACGGGTCTTTCCTTGATGGGCCAGAGCGGTTCCCCGGTGACGCGATCAAAGACAAAGAGGTAACCGTGCTTGGTGCCTTGGGCGACAGCATCGATCTTTTTCCCGCCGTGGGTCACCGTCACGAGGACGGGCGCGCAAGGCAGGTCCTTGTCCAGCAGATCGTGATGCACGATCTGGAAATGCCAGAGGCGTTTGCCGGTCGCGGCGTCAAGCGCGACGAGGGAATTGGCGAAGAGATTGTCGCCGTGCCGATCCGCGCCGTAGAAGTCGGGTTCCGCCGTCTTTGTCGCGATGTAAACGATGCCGCGCTTCTCATCGAGGGCTTGGCCCGACCACGGCATCACGCCGGTGGCGTTCTTGTAGGCGTCGGCGGGCCAGGTGTCGTAGCCGACTTCATTGGGTCGAGGAATGAGGTGAAAAATCCATCGGCGTGCCCCGGTGCGCACATCGAGGCTGCGCACTGCACCAGGACCGCCAAAGCCGCCGATGATCAACGTATCCTTGAAGATTACACCGGGCGTGTTGAGCCCGACTTTCGGGGTGCCGTCGACATCGAGACCACTGCCAAGTTGGATGGAGCCTTTTTCGCCAAAACCCGGGAGAGCCGCGCCCGTCTTCGCATCGAGCGCGAAGAGAAAATTTCCCACGGCGGTGAAGATCCGTTGCTCGCCGCCTTGCTCGTTTTGCCAAAAAACCAACACGCGTTGCCGGCGGCCACCGGTGCCAGAGAGGGTTGTCGCCGGATTCCATTTCCATAGTTCGCGCCCCGTCGCGGCGTCGAGGGCGACCACCTTGC
>JAUPWC010000522.1 GCA_030916665.1 Verrucomicrobiota bacterium | reverse complement strand
CCGCACACGCGCTGCAAGCCACGGCGCCCGCGCCGGACTGGATTGATCGGCGCTGGCTCGGTTTCGACCGGTCGTTCGAACCCGGGGAAACACATGGCTTTCACTTCTTCATCGCGGCAGGCGGGGACCCGGATGAACTCCGGTTCACGTTGGCCCGATGGAGCGAAAACCCCGGAGCGGCGATCGCCGCGGCCGAATCGGACTGGCGGGCCGAGATCGCCGCCGCCTTCACGCCGGGCAATGCGCGTTACAGCGGCCACCTGCCCGTGCTGACCACCACGAACGCGGCCTTGCGCGCGGTCTATCTCAACGCGGTCATCACCGCGATCTGCCTCAAGCGCGAGCATCCCGCCTCCCCGCACGGCCGCACCTACGTCACGCTGATGCCGCGGTATTGGGTGACAACCAGCTTCATCAACGACTGGTCCCTCGCCGCGCTCGTTCTCACCCTGCTCGACCCCGCCTGCGTGCGTGGCACGGTCGAACGCTGGCTGGATCGCGACATCCACCGCCACTTCGGCACGGAATACGTCAGCGGCCGGAACACCGGCAACTGGTATTCGTGCAACGACTATGCCATCGCGCGCCTGATCACGCTCTACGTGCGCCTGACCGGCGAAGCCGGCTGGCTCGAGCACCGGATCGGCGGCCGCAGCGTGCTCGATCATCTGCTGGCCTGCGCCGCACACTACCGCACGCTGGACCGCGGCACCGGCCTCGCCGACTACGGCGACCGCAACAGCCTCCTCGAGGCCGTGGGCACCTACGAACACGAGGTCGCCTCCCTCAACGCCGCCAACGTCTGGATTCTGCGTGAAACCGCCACGCTCCTCGACTGGCGGGGGCAGACCGGGGAGGCGGCGCGTTTGCAGCAGGAGGCCGCCGCCCTCGTTCCCCGCGTGCAGTCGCTCTATGTGAGCGGCGCCGGCTACTGGCACTGCCGCCAGCCGAACGGTGACCTCGTGCCGGTCCGGCATGCGTGGGATTTCATCCACACCCTGAACTTCCTCCACGCGGACCTGCCTCCGGAGCAAATCGGCGAGATGATTGCGTTCTTCCGGCGCGAGCTGATGACCCCGACCTGGATGTCGGCCCTTTCGCCGCTGGACGAAGACACCGGTTTCTCGCTGCGCCCCGACCACCAGTGGAACGGTTCCTACCCGGCCTGGGTCTCCCTTGCCGCCACCGCTCTGTTGAAAAGTGGTCACGCCGACCTGTTTACCACGTGGCTCCCCGGCCTCGCCGCCACCGCGCAGCAAGGTCCGTATTCCCAGGCCCATCTTGTCGAGACGGCCGCACCGACCGTCGCCGGCGGCGCTCGCAAGGCTCCGACCGAGTGGCCGTATATCAACGACTGGACCTGCCTCTCCGCCGGCAACTTCTTCGAAACCGTCGTCCTCGGCCTCTTTGGCCTCGATCCGGGCTACACGCAGGCGAGTGCCCGGCCCCAACTCGCCTTGATCGATTCCCACGCCGCGCTGCACGGCCTCCGCTGGCAGGGCCGGCTGCTGGAGATCCGCGCCGACGGCACCATCCACCCACTCGCACCTTGATGCACGTTCAAACCGATTCAACCCCCTGCCGCATGCTCCGCCCCATTCTCCGTCTGATAGTCCTCACCCTGCTGGTTAGTCCGCTCCTGCCCGCTGCACCGCTGCCCGCTCTGCCGCCCGACCTCGTCGAACTTGCCGTGCGCACGAAGGCCCCGCGCTGGAAGTTCGTGGATCACCAGCGCATCCGCGAGCTGCGCGAAACCTTCGCGCTGCAGGTGACGGCCGTGGCCGCCTTCCAGTCGCCCGACCGGGTGGTCGAGGGCAAAACCCTCGCCACGCACCTCGCCGAGAAGCTCCGTTTCTTCCTCGTTACACCCGAGCCCTATCCCGACGGCAGCACCCGCGAGCCCGAGGCCCAGGGCGGCATCGGCGGCTGGACGCATCATGTCCCCGCGCACTCCCTGCTGCTCGCCAAGCGCACGCCCGCAGTCTGGAGCCAGCTCTCCGCTGACGAAAAGGCGCGCGCCGACCTGCTCATGCAGGCGCTCGCCCTTGCCGCGCACTTCTGTCTCGACGACGACAACGACTATTACCTCCTCCTCGACGGCTACTCGCTCTTCCACAAGAGCTGGAACCCGAACCACGTCGAGGGATACGTCGGCGCGATTATCTCGGCCTCGCTCTACTTCGGTCCCGACGAGCTCAACGCGTTCTTCCTGAGCTTCGACTTTGACCGTTTCGTCGACCGGCTCGAGGCCGCGCGTTTTCTGAACATCAAGCGCTGCTGGACCTGGAATCCCGCCATCCGCGACCTGATGATGAAGGGCGGCTCCGTGGCCGTGCCGGCGAAGCAGGTGCTCGCGCAGGGCGTGGTCACGCGGGGCGCGGGCGTGCGCAACGATTTCACGCTGAACGGCGACACGCTGCACCAGCCGTGGTTGCTGCACCGCGGTCAGGCCTTGCGGCTGTTCTCCAAGGCCGTGCGCACCGTGGTGCACACGGGCACGGGCTATTCCTCCGGCCTGATGCAGCGCGCCTCAGCCGCCACCGAGTCGCCGTGGGAAGGCCAGATGGGCATGATGCACGAGTTTGAGAGCACCGACTGGGACGGCCTGCGCACGAGCCTCGGCTACGCCTTCGAGGGCGCGATGATCGACATTCCGACCGCCGTCACGCTGAAGCTGGTCGGCGAATGGCGCGCCGCCGAAGGGGGCGACCTGCTGGAGCGCCGCATGGGCGTCGGCATGGGCGACATGATCTTCAAGGCCCGCGAAGGCTACCGGAGCTTCTCGCAGGCCAAACAGCGCGAATACAACTGGGACGACCACCTGATGCCCATGGGCGCGGACTTCATCGTCAGCCTCTGGCAGACCTATTTCGCCCCGCCGCCCCTGCCCTCGAAGTAAGGCTCAGCTTGTAGGGTCACTGCTCTCTGTCCTCTTCTCCCCGCCCCCCCATGTCCCGTCCCCCTCTCTTTTCGCAGGTGGAAATGCGCGCCGGTCGCCCGACGCTGCTGCTCAATGGCCAGCCCCACGCTCCGCTCATCTATGCGCTCAGCGACTGCCCTGGCGCCCGCTGGTCCTGGGAGGAACTGCCCGCGCGCAACATCGGTCTCTTCGCCGCGCAGGGCGTCCGTCTCTTCCAACTCGACCTCTGGTTCGAGCAGATGCTCACCGGGCCGGACGCCAGCCTCGACCTGACGCTCGCGCAGCGCCAGATCGCCGGAGTGCTCGCGCAGTGTGCCGACGCCGCCGTGATGCTCCGCCTGCATGTCAACGCCCCGCCGTGGTGGTGCGCGCTGAATCCCGATGAATGCGTCGGCTATGCCGACGTGCCGGTCGAGGAAAAGGAGCGCTGGGGCCTCGTGCGGCCACTGCACGGCGACGGTGACCGTCCGCTCCGGGCCAGTTTTGCCTCGGCCAGGTGGCGGAAGTGGGCGGAGGCTCACCTGGCCGATTTCTGCACGCGCCTCGGCGCCACTCCCGAGGGCGGCGGACTCTTTGCGATCCAACTCGCCAACGGTCTCTACGGAGAGTGGCACCAGTTCGGGTTTCTGCACCATGACCCCGACACTGGCGTCGCGGCGACCCTCGCCTACCGCGATTGGCTGCGCATCCGCTACGGCTCGGATGAAAAGCTGGCGACCGCGAGGCGCCGCCCGGGCGCGCAGATCGAGGCCGTGTTGCCGCCCGATTCACCGGCACGCGAAACCGCCGCGCTCGGTCCGCTGCGCGATCCGCGCACGCAGCAGGACCTCATCGACTATTTCACCTGGCTCCACCTCACGATGGCCGATGCGCTGCTCGGTCTCGCCGCGACCGTGAAGCGCTGCTGGCCGAGGCCCATCGTCACGGCGGCGTTCCAGGGCTATTTCTACGGCCAGTTCGCGCGCAACGCCGCGGGCAGTCACCTCGCCCACGACAAGGTCCTCGCCTCGCCGCATCTCGACTGCCTGTGCTCGCCCGCGTCCTACACCGACGGCGTGCGCGCGCTGGGCGGCTCCGGTCACGGTCGCGGCATCACGGGCGCGGTGCGCCGCGCCGGCAAACTCTGGCTCGACGAAAACGACCACGGCACCTTCCTCGTCGGCTGCCCGTGGGACCGGCATTTCAAGACGACGCTCGAGGACGACCTCGCCTGCCTGCGCCGCAATGCCCTCCTGCCCGTGATCCGCGGTGGCGGCCAGTGGTGGTATGACTTCGGCATGGTCGCCGGGACGCCCGCCTTCGCCACGCATGGGAATGTCGGCTGGTGGGACCATCCGCGTCTCGCCGCCGAAATCCGGGCCATTCACCATGTCGCCCAGTCACGCCACAACCTGCCCTACCGCCGTCCGGCGGACGTGCTGATCATCCACGACCCGTGGTCGTTCTGCCATACGGTCGCGAAGCGCTGGTCGCTCGACGGCTTCAAGTTTGGCGATCAGCCGCCCGTCGGACCCAATCCTTTCTCGGGCCGCAGTATGGACGGCCTGCTCGAGGGCCTTTACCGCTCCGGCCTCGTGGCCGATGAAGCCCTCATCAACGAACTCGCGAACCTCGATCTGTCACCCTTCAAGCTGGTGATCTTCGGCTCCACCGTCGTGTTCGACGACACACAACGTCAGCTGATCGCCACCCGGGTCGCAGCCCATGGACGACACATCGTTTTCACCGGCTACGTCGGCTGGGGCAACGGCCGTGAGATCGGCGGCGCGCTCGCAGCCGCCGTCAGCGGCATCACGACTTCCGGCCGCGATGCGACCGATCCGACCTCCACGCTGGTGTTGGACGGTGCCAAAGAAGTGCAGGCGCTCGAAGCCCCGAAGCATGTTCCGGTCTATGAAGTTCCCGCGTCGCAGGTGGTCGGACAGTGGGCCGATGGCAGCATCAGCGCCGCCTGGCGGCAGACGGAGACAGCGACCTGGTGGTCGTTTGCCGTATGTCCTACCGCGCCCACCCTGCTCCGCACCCTCGGTCGGCGCGCCGGCTGCCATGTCGTCAACGACCACGACGACGCCACCTTGCTGGGCGACGGCCTGCTGATGGTCCACACGCTCACGGGCGGCCCCCGCACCCTGCGCCTGCCCGGCGGGCCTACCTTCCCGGTCAACCTGCCCGCCCGCAGCACGACGGTTTACGACGCGCAGACCGGCGAAGTCCTGCTGGGTTAGGTCCGCCTTCAGCCGCCGAAGAATTCCTCCTCCAGCATCAGTGAAAGGCAGTGGTAGATTGGCAGGTGGTATTCCTGCGCCAGATAGGTCTCGTTCGTCGGGGCACAGAGGCATACGTCGCTCAATTTCCTGAGTTTTCCGCCCCGCGCCCCGGTCAGGGCCAGAACCTGCATTCCCTTCGCGCGTGCCACCTCGGCGGCGGCGCAGACATTGGCGGCGTTGCCCGACGTGCTGAGTCCCACGAGCACATCGCCCGGCCGGCCCAGTGCGGAGGTCAGCTGAGCGTAGGCCAAAGTGGGATCGACGTCGTTGCCAAAGGCCGTGCTCGCGGCCGGAAAGGAGGCCAGCGGGATGGCCGGCAGCGCACCCTGCAGCTTCGCCGCGATCGCAGGACGGAGTTTGCCGCGCTCTTT
>JAUPWC010000521.1 GCA_030916665.1 Verrucomicrobiota bacterium | reverse complement strand
GCAGCGCGTGTGCGGCCGTGGCTTGGGAAGAAAACAGGAGCCCGCTCCGGTCGGGGAGGATCTCCCGGCGGTTGCGCCGCAGCGTGGCCTCGGGCGGAGCGCCCTCCCAGGGGGTGGTTGAAATGACGGGGGCTTCCTGCGGCGACACGGGCGTATGCCAGCCGTCGTCGGAGCGCACCACGCCCTCGCCGGCCAGCAGCCCGAACCGCACGGCGCGGCGGTTGGCGGCGCGGTTGGTGATCTGCAGCGCGACGGTGACCGTCTGGGCGCGGACGCCCATGACGGTGGTGCTCACGAATTGCCAGCCGTCGTGTTCGGTCCGGCGCACGACCCGGTCGGGGCGCCATTCAAATTCGATCACCGCGGCGGAAGCATGGAGGCGACAGCCGTCGAACTGCAGGGCACCCAGCCAACTCGCCCCCATGGACCATGGCGCGAAGGTCAGGTGCTGCACGGCGGTGATATCGGGAGCGACCTGGAGGCAGCCGAGAAAATTCGTGAGGGCCGGCGGGTTGAAAAGATCGCCGTTCCGGCAGGTCAACCGGGCGCTGGTGAATGCCTCCAGAGTGGGGCCGATTGGTGTTGGCATGAGGGGCGGAAAGACGTCAGACGGAGGCCGCTGGCAGGCGGAGCAGAGCGGCGTAGGTGGCGACGGCCCTGGCGAGCTCCCGGCGATCCAGCCATTCGTCCTTGGTGTGCGCCTGCGCGAGGTCGCCGGGACCAATCACGATGACCTGGGCTCCGGCCGCGGCGTAATGGCTGGCATCGGTGGCGTAAGGCGCGCCAATGGCCGTCGCATCAAGGCCGCACGCCCGGAGCGCAGGAGCGGCCCAGGCGTGCAACGCGGCGGAATTCTGCGGCGGCAGGGGCGGGGCGAGATAGAGGCTGTCGTGCTCGACCGTCTGGCCGGCCAACGCGGCATCGCGCTCGGCGAGCACCTGCGCGGCGGTTTCGCCCGGCACGAGCCGGCGGTCGCAGAAAATCTCGCAGTAGTCCGGAATGATGTTCACGGACGAGCCGCCGCGGATGACGTTGATGCTGGCCGTGGCGCGGCCGGTCAGCGGGAACTCCCGGCAGGCCAGGGGCAGGAAGCGCGCTTCGAGCGCGGCGACCACATGCAGCATGGCGTGGATGGCGGAGCGCCCCTTGCTGGGATCGGCTGAATGAGCCGCGACGCCGCGCGTGATGGTGCGCCAGCGGAGCGCACCGTTGTGGGCCACAACGGGACGGAGCCCGGTGGGCTCGCCGACGACGACACCCCGCAGGCGGGAATATTTAGCGAGTTCACCGGCGAAGGCCTTGGCCCCGCGCATCTGCGCCTCCTCGTCCACGACGAACACGACCCCGGCGTTTCGCACGCGATCCGCCGATTGGGCGTAGGCCTGCAGCGCCCAGAGCATCGCGGCGCCGGAACCCTTCGTGTCGCAGGTGCCGCGGCCGAAAAGCCGGTCACCGTCCGCGGTGAGGCGCAGAGGGGGCACGGTCATGCCGTCCACGCTGACAGTGTCGAGGTGGCTTTCGAGCAGCAGCCACTCGGCGTCGGGGGAGATTTCGGCGGTGATGAGCAGATTGAACCCGCGGTCGCCAACCGGGAGGCGGCGCGCCTGAAGTCCCCAGTGATGCGCAAGAGTTTCGAGATGGAGCGCCAGGGCGGCCTCGCCCCCGGCCGGGCCACCGAAATCCGGATTCACGGTCTCGAAGGAGACCATTTGGGCGAGCAACTCCTCGCAGGAGGCGGGTGGGGGCAGGGAGGGCATGTTCAGCGCAGCCAACGGTCGCGGTGTTCGGCCACGAAGGCGTCATCGGTCAGCTCGGGATAGGCGGCACAGACACGGGTGAGTTCCTCCGCCTGACCCGGGGAGAGAACCTCGTGAGGATTGAGGCAGTGGATGGACTCGACCAGACCCTGGCGGCGCAGGACCTCGAGAATGCCGGGGATGCAGCCGCGAAACGCGTTGGCGGCATCGAAGAGCGCGGCGTTCATGTCGGTGACCGCCACGGCGCGTCGCAGCCACCCGGCGTCGATCGCGGGCTGGCGCGCGGCCTCCTGGGTCTCACGAAACAGGTTCACGGCCGCGTGCGTCCACACGCCCCAGTGACCCAGCAGGCCGCCGACGATGCGGCGGGACACGGGGCGCCCCTGATGAGGGAAGGTGAACGGCGTGAGCAGGTCGGCGACGATGGTGTCGTCGTTGCCGGTGTAGAGCGCGATGTCGTCGCGCCCGGCATCCACGATGGCCCGGATGACGTCGATCGTCTGGTAGCGGTTGAAGGGAGCCATTTTCACGGCGACGACGCCCGGAATCTCCGCGAAACGCCGCCAGAACGAATAGCTGAAGACACGGCCGCCGACAGCGGGCTGGAGGTAGAAGCCGACCACCGGGATGAGCCGGGCGATGATCGTGACGTGGGCGACGATGGCGTCCTCGGGCTCGGTCTTGAACGCGGCCATGCTCACGAGGGCGGCCCGATAGCCGAGCGCGAGGGCGAGTTCCGCCTCGGCGACGGCCTGCCGGGTCTGGCCGCAAATGCCCGCGATCAGGGCGAAGTCGCGCGGCGCGGAGGCCAGCTCGGCACGGACGGTCTCGGCGGCGAGTTCGAGGACAGGCTGGAAGAGATTGTGCTGCGGGGCGCGAATCTCGAACTGCGTCGAGTGCACGCCGACCGCGAGTCCGCCGGAGCCGGCTGCGACGTAATAGCGCGTCAGGGCCCGCTGGTGCCTCTCGGAGAACTTCCGTTGAAGGTCGAGCGCCAGCGGCTGGGCGGGAATGACGTGGCCGGCGAGGAGATGGGCGCGGAGATTCATTTAAGTTTATAAAAATGATGCTGCGGAAAACCACCGGGCTTTTTAACCACTAAGGTCCACTGATTGGTCACTAATGGGTTGGTTCTGGTCTGGAATCTTTGGGTGGTTCGAATGAGTGACCATTAGTGTGGATTAGTGGTTAAACTGTTTCCTCAGAACTTTCCGCTGCGGGCTTCGAAGTGCGTGGGTTTGCCGAGGAGACGGCCGCCGCCGCCCACGTGCGCGGCGATCAGGCCGAGCATGCGCGGCAGGGGTGTTTCAGGCGGGCCGAACAGTTTCAGCGATTCGCTGGCGTCGGACAGCCAGGCGGTCGGGGCCTCCGTGCCGGTGAACACGGGCGTGCGGCCGAGACGCCGGCCAAATTCTTCCGCGAGGCTGCGCACGCTGAGCTTCTCCGCTCCGGTGACGTTGAGCAGCTTCGGCGGATTGGCGGTGTGCGCGAGGCAGTG
>JAUPWC010000520.1 GCA_030916665.1 Verrucomicrobiota bacterium | reverse complement strand
TCACCATGGCCAAGTTCAATTCCACCGAATGGGAAGATATCCGGAAGAAATTCCGCAATTCCATCATGGCTGACACCTCGCTCGTCAGTCTCGCCCAGAATCTAGACACCAAAGAGTGGCCGCACAAGGGCGAGGACGAGAAGCCTTCGAAGTATATTGATTTCAATTATGAGGAACTGCTCATGCTCCCCGAGATCGCGGGCAGCGCCGACAGGGCCGACCACCTGATCGGCATCCTCAAGGAGACGCTGGCCTTCGACGATCCTTTCGGCGACATGGTCGCGCAGGTCGAGGAGACTTCCGCTAAGGAGAATCCTATTCTCAAGACGCTTGGCCGGCTCGGTATTCCCGAGGGCTTTCCCCTGTCGCTGGCCAGTTTCAGCGAGGGCACACGGATCGTTTGTGCCTCCGAAGGCATCAAGACCATCGGCGAGTTCGCTAATCTTGGCCAGCAGATGTCCACCAAGGTCGTGCTGGGTGGTGATTTTCGCAACGCCCTGAACGCCCTCACCCACGGCGACGAGGAAGGCATCGGCAAGTTCCTGCCCTATCGCAAAGGCGCCTCCGGACTGCATCTGCCCGAGTCGATCGGCCTGATCGCCGGCAGCGTGCCGCGCATCGACCAGGTCGCGCTCGCCAAATCATTCGGAGCCCGCCTTTCCAACAGTGATGCGGCCATCAGCAAAACACTGTCCAAGGAGGAGTTGGCCAAGATGGAGGCCATGATGCGCCTGACGCTCAAAACCGCCCTCGAGTGGTTTAAGGACGGCAAGGCGGCGTTGCTCAAGCACCTTGCGGACGGCGGCACATATGAGCGCTATTTCGTTGTGCTCAATGACCCTGTTCGGGAAGCGATCGCCGTGCGGCTTGCAAGTGTCGCACTCAAGGATGTCGCGCCGGCCGGAATTGCGGCCACAATGCCCGTCGAGGAGAAGAAAGGCGGATTTTTCTCCAAGCTTTTCGGCAAGCGTTAGTCCGCCCGTAGCAATCCACCTTTGGACAACACGACGCCATTGCCTCCCGGGGGACCTGCCCCCGGGCCTGCTTTCCCACCGCCGCCCAAGCCCGCAGCGTCTGGCCCGGCAGCGCCGTCATTTCCGCCTCCCGGCAGCATCAAATTTCCCGTGCGTCCCAGCAGCAGCCTGAAGCCGTTGGTGCTGCCGCGTCGCGCCACGCCGCTGCAACGGGCCCAGGAAGCTTCTCAGGCGACCGCGGCAGCGCGCAAGTCGATCGATGCCATCATGTCCAGCTCCCGCGCCCCGTGGGGCGGCAAGGGTGCCGGACTCAGCGGCGCACAGGTCGAGGAACTCGAAAAGGCTCTCCGCGGACTTGAGGCCAAGGTTGGCGAACGCGAGATGGCCTTGGCTGAAGCCGAGAACAAACTGGCTGAGAAGGACCGGGCGTTGGCCGAAACCGAGGCCTTGTTGAAGGCCCGCGAGAAGGTGATTGATGCACTGCGCAAGGAACAGGCTTCCGCGCCCTCGGCCGGCGGGGTAAATCCTGAGGAACTGGAAGCTCTCTCCAAACTCAAGGAAACGCTTGACCAGCAGGAGGCTTCGCTCAAGGAACAGCGGCAGGCCCTCCAGGAACGCGAAGAGTTCCTCAACCAAAGCGAGGCTTCCCTTTTTGAGAAAATGCAGGCTCAGCAGGAAAAGGAAACGGAGCTCGAGCAGAAAGAGGACGACCTTAAACGTCTGGCCAGGCAGGTCGGGGTGCTGAAGGATGAGCCCAAGGAGCCGATGGAAAAGGCCTGACACGGAACCCGCGTCAGTTTCCCCTTTCCAAGGCTGTTTCCCGCCCCTATGTCCACTTTTCCAATGATGTCTTGTTTTCGTCCTGTTGCCCTCGTCCTTCTTGCCGCCATGCCGGCCTTGCTGTCGGCCCAGGAGACGAGTGCCGCGGAGGAAGACCGTATGAGCCAGTTGTCCCGGAGCGATGGCATGTGGTATACCCCCAAGACCCGCGTTTCGGTCGGTCTCCGCATCCTGGATTCGGGCGGCAAGGTCAACTTTGGCAATCTCGGGACGGTTCCGTTTGTCCACGAGATCATCCCAGCCACCGACGGGGCCGTGGTCCGCAATTACAGCGACGGTCAGGTCGGGCTCGACAGCCTCCGCACCGACGAAGTGGATGGAAACGGCAACCAGACATCCACCCCCGGCGGTCGCTATCAGGTTTTCAGCACCTCGACGGTCAACGTCACCGATGCCGATGGAAATGTCATCGGCACCCAGGATGTCCAGCGCCTCGTCGGCGACTACCTTTCCTACACTCCGGGCATGACCCGCGAATGGGATGTCATGGGACAGAGCCAGTTTCTCACCAAGCCCGGTTATGTCGCCTTCAACAATTATGCGGCGATTTCAGACGGTGCCAGCCTCACCAAGGAGCAGGGCATGAACGGTGGACTGGAGCTGCAGGTGAGCCGTGAACTCGGTTCGGGCGGACGATATTTCAAGTGGGGCGTGCTGGCGGGCATCTCGCTGAACGACATCAACAGCAAGACGGCCGGTTCGGTGGCTTCCACGCTGCGCACCTACACCGATTACTACACGACCAACGGCGCCACTCTTCCGCTGAGCCAGCTGGGCAATCCCAGCTACGATACCACGCTCGACACCAATGGCGACGGCGTGGCCAATACCTACGAGAACACCGTCGCTCTGCCGATCGCCTACGATCCCGGTCTCAGCACCGATGTGCTCACGCCCGGCGGCGCGAATGTGACCGGCCGCTGGCAGGTCAAGGGGGCCTACTTCATGCTCAAGTTCGGACCCACGCTGCGCACCCAGATCAGCGAGCATTTCGCCATCAGCGCCAGTGTCGGCCTGGCGGGCGCCTATGCGGGCACCCGTTACACCGCCTACGAGTCCTTCCAGGTTGCGGCCATGCCGAACACCGACATCGAAACGGTCGATGAGGAGACCGGTTCATCAACCCTCAGCAGCACCGCCACCAAGCTGCTCACGGGATACTACGCCGACCTCAATCTGGACTGGGATATGAACGACCGCTTCGGTCTCTTCGGCGGTGTCACGGCCCAGCAGCTCGATTCCTACGAGCAGAAGCTCGGTGGCCGCACGGCTGACATCGACCTCGGCAGCGCGGTCGGTGTCCGCGGCGGCGTCACGGTTCGCTTCTGAGTTCCGCCAGCACGTCCTCGATTTTTCGCAGCCGGTCCGCCGGGAAGAGGGCGTTGATCCGGGCGACCACCTGCTGGACCAGACCGTCCGGACAGGAGGCCCCGCCGGTTATCAGCACGGTCTTCTGTCCGGCACACTCGTCCCAGAGGGGCAGCATTTCGGTGTGCCCCGCCGACCCCCGCCCGGCCGATGGAAACACGTAGTGCATGATGCGATCGGCCCCGAGGATGCTCTTCTCCGATTGGATGAAGAATGCCCGTTTGCCGAGGGTCTGCTCGCAGAGCCGGTAGAGTTGGTAGGTGTTCGAGCTGTTTTTGCCGCCGATGATGAGAGCGGCATCGAGGGGCAGGCCGAGCGCGCGCTGGAGCGCGTCCTGGTTCACCTGGGTGGCGTAACAAAGGGTGTCCTTCCGGCCGGCGCCGCCGACTCGCTCTTCCGCCGCATCGGCACCGTGGCGCGCGGCAAAAACATCCTTGAAGTAATCGATGATGGCGGCCGTCTCGTTCATCAGGAGGGTCGTCTGGTTTACGACCGCGATGCGTTCGAGATGGCGGGCGGGATCGAATTCCGGCGTATGCAGGCCGGCAAAGTGTTCGATGATGGCGGCCCGCTTGGCTTCGTCGGGGGCGGCGATATAATCGCCCAGCAAACGGGCTTCGTCGAGGTTGCGGATGATCAGGGACGGAGCGTGGCGCCGGGAATTGGAGAAGGTGGCCTTGGTCTCCTCGTGCTCGCTTTTGCCGTGAATGACCACCGTGTAACCGGCGCGGCCGTAGCTGCGTGCGGCCTTCCAGACTTTTTCCACGAGCATGCAGGTGGCGTCGTATTGCGCGACCTTCAGGCCTTTGCGGACGAGCCGCTTCTTGTCCTCGTCGGTGGCGCCGAAGGCGGGGATGATCACCACGTCTTCGCCCGAAAGGGAGTCCCAGAGCAGGCGCGGGGTGGCGCCGGGTGCGGCGGCGAGGCCTTCGTCGGTGAAGGGCACGCCCTTGTCGCTCTGCAGGTAACGCAGCCCGCGCTGGAGCAGGTCCTCGTTCACAAAAGGATTGTGGATGAGTTCGCTGAGCATGAACACCCGGCGGCCGGGGTTCTCGGCCAGCGTCTCATAGGCGCGCTCGATGGCGTTTTTCACTCCGAGACAGAAGCCGAAGTGGCTGGGGATGACGTAGCGGACCGCGCCGAAGTCGAGCATCGCGGGCTTGCCGGCGGTGCGCTCGTGCGTGCGCGCGAGCCGCTTGATGGCCTCGCAGAGCTGGCTCTGGTAAAGCGTCCGCGCGGCGTCGTCCTGCTGGTAGATGCCGCGGTTGCGGTCGCGCTCGACGCGGAATTTGTAGATGTAGTCGTTCTCGCCGAGGTGCAGGTAGGGGATTCCGATCAGGTGCGGTTCGAGTCCGGCCAGCACGGACGCCAGCGAGGCGGCTTGCGCGGCCTTCTGCCGGTCCAGCTGCTCCAGCGAGTGGAAGCTCACTTCGCTGTCCGCCGGGTTGTCCGTAACCTGCGTGAAGAACACCCGGTAACTCAGCGCTCCGGCGGTGCAGGTGAAATATTCGGCGGCGGGCGTGTGCTCCTTGAAGCAGCTCTCCAGCCTGGCCGTGGCCATCGCCTCGTCCGCTCCGACAAAGGCCAGACCCAGGCGCGTGCCGGCGGCGCGCACGGCCAGCTGGTTGCTGGCGTTAAAGGCGAGGATGACGGCTTGGGCGGGCACGGACATGGCCCTTCCACGGAACCACAACCCCGCCGGGGGTCAACCGCCGGGACGCCG
>JAUPWC010000054.1 GCA_030916665.1 Verrucomicrobiota bacterium | reverse complement strand
GCAGCAACGTGTGGTTGGTGTAGGCAAAGGTGCGCCCAACAATCTCCCAGGCCGCCTCAAGGGTCATGTTTTCCTCGTCCACCAGGATGCGGGTGAGTTCGATCACGGCGATGGCGGGATGAGTGTCGTTGAGCTGCACGGCGACCTTCGAGTCGAAATTGGCCCAGGAGTTGGCCGGGTTGCGCAGATGGCGGCGGATGATGTCGCGCAGCGAGCAGGCCACGAAAAAATACTGCTGCATCAGGCGCAGCTCCTTGCCGTTCTCGGTCTTGTCGTTCGGATAAAGGACCTTCGAAACCGTCTCGGCCGAGGTCTGCTCGCGCACGGCCTCGAAGTAGCCGCCGCGGTTGAAGGCCGCGAGGTCGAAGTCTTCCGTGGACTGCGAGGCCCAGAGACGGAGCAGGTTGACGGTCTTGGTGCCGTAGCCGGCCGTCGGGATGTCATGCGGCACGCCGAGGATCGTCTTGGTATCGACCCAGCGCGGACGGTAGTTGCCGCGATCGTCAAAGATGTTTTCCACACGGCCATACACGCGCACTTCCTGGGCGTATTCGGGTCGCACGACTTCCCACGGGTTGCCGAAGCGGATCCAGTTGTCGGGATGCTCGACTTGGTGGCCGTTGACGAATTGCTGCCGGAACAGGCCGAACTCGTAGTAAATGCCATAACCGAGCGCCGGGTAATCCATCGTGGCCAGCGAATCGAGAAAACAGGCCGCGAGTCGGCCGAGACCGCCGTTGCCCAGGCCCATGTCCACCTCGGCGTCGCGGATCCGGTCAAAGTCCTGGCCGTGCGCGGCGAGGGCCTCGCGCGCCGTCTCCAGCATGTCGGTGGCGAGCAGGTTGTTTCCGAACAGGCGGCCCATGAGATATTCGAGCGAAAAGTAGTAGATGCGGCGGACGTTCTCGGCGTTGTGGACCGCCTGCGTCGCGATCATGCGCTCGTGGATGGTGTCGCGCACCGCGAGGGCGGTGGCCACCCACCAGTCGTGCGGCGTGGCCGAGCCTTCGTGCCGGGCCAGGGTGGAGACGAGGTGGCGGTGGATCAAAGCGCCCAACTTCTGCGCGGAATCCTCCGGCTGGGCTTGGGCGGGCGCTGCTTTCTTGGCGGGCTTGGAAGCTTTGGCGGTCGGCATAGGCGGGATGGGTATCACAAGCCGTGCCAACCGCACAGGCAAGGCGGGACTCTTCCGTCACGGGTTCTTTGCGGAAAAATGCGGAAAATCTAAGAAATCTCCCCGCCGCGCACAAAATATGCGCACCGTCAGCGCTGAAACCGTCGCGCCAGCTCGCCGCGACTCAGCTCAAAGTGCGTGGGCCGGCCGGTCGGGCTGGTGTGCGGCTGGTTGCAGGTGAACAACTGGGCGACCAGCGCCATCGCCTCGCTTTCGCCCAGGCTTGGCGGCAGGCGCACGGCCTTCTGCGCGGCGAGCCGGGCCAATTCCTCCCGGGCCAGGTCGACCCGGCGCTCGTCGAGCCGGCCTTCGCGCATCAGGCCGATGATGTCGCGCAGGAAGCCTTCGGCATCCGACGGATCCAGCCAGACGGGCACCGACTCGATGCGGAAGAAGTTGCGGCCGAATTCCGCCACCTCCAGCCCGTGCCGGTTCAGGAAGGGCAAGCGATCCAGCAGCAGCGCGCTCGCGATCGCGTCGAGCTCCACCGGCACGGCGAACAGCAGCCGCTGGCTCGCCACCTCGCCGATGGCAAACTGGGCCTGCAGGCGCTCGAACCACACGCGTTCGTGCGCCGCCCGACGGTCCAGCACCACCAGCCCGCCCGGCGCCTCGAACAGCGCGTAGTCACCGTGGGCCGTGTCGAGGTAGCGCCAGCCCATCAGCGCGCCCGCGGCCGAAGTCAGCGGCCGCACCGGCTGCGGCGGCCGGGAGGCGGTCGCCGGCATCGGTGCGGCGGAAACCCGGGGAGCCGGCACGTGGATCGGCAAGGGCGCCGACGCGGGCCCAAAGGCCCGGAACGGTTGCGCCATGACCGGGGAGACCGGTGAAACGGACAGTGCGCCGGCGGGTGCCGGCGGCACCGGATCCCCGGGCATGGCCTCCGCCGGTTCACGCGAGCCCGCGCCACCGCCGAACTCCCGCAGCGCCTGCAGCACCGCTCGCACCACGAAACCGCGCACGGCGCCCTCGCTGCGGAAGCGCACCTCGCGCTTCGCCGGGTGGACGTTCACGTCCACCGCGGCCGAATCGAGTTCCAGAAAAAGCACGGCCACCGGGTAGCGGCCCTTCACCAGCGAGGTGGCGTAGGATTCGATGACCGCGTAGTTGAGCGTGCGGCTGTCCACGGGACGGCGGTTGACGAAGGTGATCAACTCGTGCCGCGTGGCCCGGTTCACGCCGGGCTTGCCGATGAGCCCGCTGAGCCGAAGACCGGTTTCGCTCGCGCTCACGGGGAGCAGGTCCGCCGAGAGTTGCCGGCCGAAAATCTCCCCCACCCGCTCCTCCAGGGTCGTGCAGACCGGCGACTGGAACAGCACGCGTCCGTCCTCGATCAGGGTGAACGCCGTCTGCGGGCACGACAGCGCGTAAAGCCGCACCGTCTGGACGATGTGCGCCGACTCCGTGGCGTCGCTCTTGAGGAACTTGCGGCGGGCCGGCACCGAGTTGAACAGGTGAGAAACGGTGATGCGCGTGCCCGGCGCCAGCCCGCATTCGCGCACATGAACGAGCTTGCCGCCGTTGATCAGGATTTCGGTGCCCGCCGGATCTTCCGCACGCCGCGTGCGGAGCTCGAAGCGCGAGACGCTCGCGATCGACGGCACGGCCTCGCCGCGAAAGCCGAAGGTCTCCAACCGGTCGAGGTCCGCCGTCTCCACCAGTTTGCTGGTCGCGTGGCGCTCGAGCGACATCTGCGCGTCGTCGCGGGTCATGCCGCAGCCGTTGTCCTCGACACGGATCAGGCTGCGTCCGCCGTGGCTGAACTCGACCTCGATCCGCGTCGCGCCGGCATCGAGCGAGTTTTCCACCAACTCCTTCACGACCGCGGCCGGCCGCTCGATCACCTCGCCGGCGGCGATCTGGTTGGCCACGCGGTCGGTGAGGATGCGGATCGTGGGCATGGGAACAGGCGGACGGTGCAGAAAAACCCGGCGGGAGCGAGTTTATCGTTCGGACCGTTCCTCGGCGGACGGCTCGGAAGGACGGACGAGCGACGCCACGATCCGGAACGGCCGGAACAGCCAGTCACCTTCCAGGATCGGATCCACGTGGCCGGTCGCTTCCTTCAGCCGGTTGCCCAGCAGCACGAGCAGCACCGCGCCCACGACGATAAACACGAAGAAGGCCTCGAAGGCCGCCACGTTGACCGAGGGCACCGCACCGCTACCCTTCAGCACCAGCCCCCACACCATCGGCGCAAGACCGCCGAGGAAAAAGGTCAGCGCGCCGTGCAGCGAAACCGGGAGCGCCCGCTCGGCCACGGGGAGAATCTTGGCGAGGTAGCTGACGTTGGCGGCGTTGAACATGCCGAGTGTGCCTCCCAGCAGAAAATACAGCCCGGGCAGCAGAACCGGCAGCGCCGGGCGCCAATGCAGACCCGCCAGCCACCCGGCGGCGACCATGCCGCAAAGCACGAACGAGGCGCGGAAAAAGGGCTTGGCGCCCGTGCGGTCGAGGCGGGAACGCATGAACCAGTTGCCCGCGATAACACCGAGATACTGCACGATCGTGCAGCCCATGATGGCAGATGGGGCGATGCCCGCCTCGACCTTGAGGAAGTAGGCCGAGAACGGCACGATCGACGTGGTCACCACGTAGAACAGCACCGCCAGCCAGAGATAGGCGCTGAACTCGCCGGAGCGGAACATCAGCCGCGGGGTGTCGGCCCAGATCTTGCCCAGACTCATCACGCTGGGCCGCGGAATGTCGGGCAGCGACCGCAGACACCGCACCGCGAGCCAGGCACCCGCTATGCTGAATGCATACTGCACCGCGTAGGCTGCGGACGGCGGGAGCCAGGTGAACGTCACCGCGCAAAGCAGCAAGGTGGCGATGGACGCCGCTCCGCCCATGATCTGGTCGGTGGACCAGTAGCGTCCGCGCACCGCCTCCGGCACGAGGCCCTGCAGCCAGGTGGTGATCGCCGCCGCGCCAACGGAGCGACTGAACGAGTAGCTGAACATCGCAGCCACCATTGCGGGCACCGCCCACGACGGCGCGTCTTCGGCCACCGTCAGCGCAAGCGCGAATGGCACAAGCAGGAACCAGCTGCGCGCGCCCCACCCGGCCAGCGTCAGCCGTTTGAAACCCAGCCGCGGCAACAGGGCCGTCGCCAGCACCTGGATCGGCGTCAGCAGCAGCGGCCAGCCGTAGACCAGCCCGGTCTGGAACGAGTCGGCCCCGAGGTAGGCCATGAACAGCACGGTCGGCGTCGCGGTGGCGACCTGCCAGTTCATCGCGTTGAAGAACGCGAAAAAAAGGCCCTTGCGATACGGCCGCAGGGCCGGATCACGCTGCGGAAGCAATGGCAGCATGGCTGACCCTCGGCGGCCGGCGGTCAGGCCAGCAGTTTCTTCCAGCGGGCAAACTGCCGCCGCAATTGCGCCGGGCTCGGCATGCCGGTGCCGGCGCGCCGGGCCATCGCCTTGGCCAGGTCGAAGGATTCCACCCACTCCGCCTGGTAGGCGGGATGGACGGATTGCACATCGGCGAGAGAAAGTTTGTTCAGGGCCACGCCCTTCTGCTCGGCGAGTTTCACGACCGCGCCGACGGCGTGGTGCGCGGTGCGGAACGGCACACCCTGTCGCACGAGGTAGTCGGCGAGATCGGTGGCCAAGAGCGCGGGATCGGCAACGGCCGCAGCGCAGCGCGCGGCCTTCACCTGCATGCCGGCGAAGGTGCCCGCGAGCACGTCGAGGCAGAGCGCAGTCTGGTCGTGGCTGTCGAAGACCGGCGGTTTGTCCTCCTGCAGGTCGCGGTTGTAGGTCAGCGGCAGGCCCTTCGCGAGCGTGAGCAGCGTGTGCAGGTTGCCCTGGAGGCGCGCCGACTTGCCGCGAATCAGCTCCATCGAATCGGGATTCTTCTTCTGCGGCATCAGGCTCGACCCCGTGCAAAAGGTGTCGGGCAGGTCCACAAAGCCGAACTCGCTGCTCATCCAGAGGATCAAGTCCTCCGCCATGCGCGAAAGATGCACGCCGGTCGTGGCGCAGGCGGCGGCGAACTCGATGAACACGTCGCGGTCGGCAACGGTGTCCATGCTGTTCTGCGTGACGCGCGGCCGGCCCTTGGCGTCCACGAAACCGAGCGTCTTGGCCGTGAACTCGCGGTCGATGGGCAGCGTCGTGCCGGCGATGGCGCCGGAGCCGAGCGGACACCAGTTGGCGTGATCGGCGACCACGGCGAAACGCTCCGCGTCGCGCTGGAGCATCTCGAGGTAGGCAAAGAGGTGGTGCGCGAGAAAGACCGGCTGCGCCCGCTGCAGGTGCGTGTAACCGGGGATCAAAACAGCGGAGTTCTTTTCCGCGATCTGAATGATAGCCTGCTGTGCCGCGGTGATGCGGGCGATGAGGTCGGCACAGGCGGACTTGAACCAGAGCCGCATGTCGGTCGCGACCTGGTCGTTGCGGCTGCGCGCGGTGTGGAGCTTCGCGGCGGCGGGCACACGCTGCGTCAGCGCCTGCTCGATGTTCATGTGGACGTCCTCGAGTTCGGTCCGCCACTTGAACTTGCCGGCGTTGATCTCGGCGAGGATGGCGTCGAGGCCGCCGTGAATGGCATCGCGTTCGTTGGCCGTGATCAGCCCGACGTGCGCCAGCATGGCGGAGTGCGCCTTGCTGCCCGCGATGTCGAACGGCGCGAGCCGGTGGTCGAAGGAGACGGATTCGCTGAAACGCTGCATCAGCCCGGCGGGACCCGCCGAGAACCGCCCGCCCCAGGTGGCCTGTGCCTGCTTTGCCATAGAGGGCCAAGCAACGGTCCGCCACCGTCCTTGGCAACGCGGAAATGGGCGGGTTTTCCCGTTTGCCTGCAACCTTCCGCAGCGCATGGTGACTCACCCATGATGCCACGCCTGATCCTGTGCCTGTTAACCTTGCTGACCGCTGTCACCCGCCTGACCGCCGACACCTCCCAGCGCATCGGCGACTGGGACTCCGTCACCATTGATTCGGTCAAGACCTCCATCTACGTGGGCTCGGTCACGCTCACGACCGGCGAACTGCAGCGCGAGGGGGGCAAATACACCACGACCTACGAGGCGAAAGTCTGGCCTTGGTTTTTCTGGAGCGAAACCGGCCGCATCAGCATCACTCTACCCGACTCCGATCTGGAACGCCTCGCCAAGGGTGAACGGGTCGAGTTCACCGGTGAGGCTTACAACCACAAGAACAAGCCCCGCACGATCACGGGCCGGGCCGACCGCACCGATGCCGCCACCGGCAAGATCAAGGTGCGCATCGGTGTGGACGACACCGAGATCATCTTCAACAGCACCTACCGCTTCAACAACGTGGTGAAGTGAGCCGCGACGGGCAGCCTACTCCGCCCAGTGAAAGGTCACGGGCTTTTCGACCGAGGGGTGCAGGCTCTGTGCGACCGGGCAGTTGAGCGCCGCCTGTTCGAGAATGCCCTCGGGGTCCTTGGATTTCGGGAACGGCAGCCAGATTTCCACGGCCAGGCGGACGATGCGGCGCGGCTTGTCGGCCGACATTTCCTTCGTCACCTCCCAGCGGATGCCGGGAACGTCGCAGTTGAGCTTCAGTTTCGCCACTATGCCCATCGTCGTGACCATGCAGGAGGCCAACGACGCGGCCGTGAGATCCGTCGGTGAAAACGCCGCACCGCGACCGTGATTGTCCGTGGGCGCGTCGGTTTCGATGACCCGGCCCGAGGGGCCGTGGGTGAGCTGGCAGTTGAGTCCGCCCGTGTAGATGCCGGTGCTTTTGACCATGCGTGGAGGGAACCACGAAATGCACCAAAGACACGAAAAAAGACCGTGATGGAACCTGCTCCGCGCGGGCTCCACCCATCAAATCAGACAAAGCGCTTCAACCGTGCCTGCACGTCGTCGCGCAGGCGGTCGAGGTGCGCGAGAGTGAACTCTTCGACGGAGAGCTTGTCGTCCTTGATCAGCGGCGTGAGGTCCATCGCCCAGGTCACGGCGTTCGCGGCGTCGGTGGCGTGGGAGGTATGGAAGGTGGCGTTGGCGAGGCGGCGGCCGGCAATGGCCAGATCATAGCGCTTGCCCCCGGCGATCTGCGACTGGAACGCGCCGATGAGTTTCGCCGCCAGCGCCGGGCGGCCGGAGTCGTCGAGCAGCACCTTGTCGGTGTCCACCAGCCAGTCGAGATTGCGCCACACCTCGCAACCCAGCACGCGCCGCGGCCGGCGAGATTTGGGCAGCGAGCGGAGGGCTTCCAGGCAGCGCAGAAACACCGCGACATGCGTGTCGTGCTTGTCGGCCGGGTTGTGGAGATAAACCGCCTCCAGCCGACCGCAGACGCGCAGGATCGACGACAAGTCGGTGCGTACGCGCGCATCGCCCGCGTCCTTCACCACGGCGCTGGGATGCGCAAGCTGGATCACGGCGGCGTATTTGCCCAGTTTCGCCGCGCGGCGTTGCTCGGCCCGGCGCTCCGCCTTCATCTGCTCGTCGGTGAACTTCGCAAAACGTCCGCTGCGCGGACTGCCCGCTCCGTCGGTGACCACCACCCCGGTGAAGCCCGCCGACCGTTTTCCATAACAGGCCGCGATGGCTCCGTGCGCCATGATCTCGATGTCATCCTGATGCGCCGCGAGACAGAGGTGCGTGGTGCGAGCCAGCGCGTGGGCGAGAGGGCGGCCAGCGGGCACATGGGCGTCAGCGGCGGACTGGGAGAAATTCACCCGACAGGTTTAGCCACAAAACGACGCAAAAGGACACCAAAAGAATGCCCGAACCGTTAGGCCGACCGGGGAATCTCCGGTCGAAATTATCCGCGGACCTGCAGCCACTCGACATGGCTGGCGCGTCCGCCGGCGTCAAACTCGACAAGCGTGCCGGACAGCCGGTTGTCGCCGGCCGCCACCTCGCAGCGCCGCGGCATGCTGTCGAGAAACCGGCCGACCACGGGCGCTATCTCCCGGCCGAGGACCGACTCGTGCGGACCGGTCATGCCGGTGTCGCACTGGAACGCCGTGTGCCCGCGCAAAATCCCGGCATCCGCCGTGGCCACGTGCGTGTGCGTGCCCAGCACCGCGGTGGCGCGACCGGCAAGGTGCCAGCCCAACGCCTGCTTTTCCGAGGTCGCCTCGGCATGGACTTCAACCAGCGCGCCGTCGTATCGGCCCGCCAGACGCTTCAGCACGGCGTCGGCACAGAGAAAGGGACACTCCGCTTTCAGGCCAATGAAAGAGCGCCCGAGAACGGTGAAGACCAGCAGACGAAATCCGTCCTTCTCGATGATCAGGTGATCGCGCCCGGGATTGACCGACGGCAGGTTGGCCGGGCGGCAGACTCGCTCCAGCCCGACGATGTCCGTCTCGAAACCCTTCTGGTCCCAGACGTGGTCTCCGAGCGTGATGGCGTCCACCCCGGACTCGAGCAGGGTCTTCGCAATCAGGCCCGTGATGCCGGCACCGGCTGCGGCGTTCTCGGCGTTGGCGATGACGAAATCAATCCCCCTCTCCACTCGCAGCTTCGGCGCGACCGCACTGACGATCTCCCGGCCGGGTTTGCCGACAATGTCGCCGATGAAAAGGAGCCGCATGAATCAGGGCGCAAGATAGCTGGCGTTGCCGGCGTTGCCCATGGCGGTCGGGCTCAGACGCGTGGCCTTGCCGGATTCGGAATCCACGATGTAGAGGGCCTTCGTGTTGGCGGCGCGGTAGGTGCAGATGAAGTGGCGGCCGTCAGCGAGCCAGACCGGCTCGATGGCGTCGGTCGGCGCCTTGGTGATGATCTTGCTGGTGCCGGACTTCGTGTCGAAAACGGCTGACTGGTAGCCGCGGCCCACGCCGGCGGTGAAGACAATCTTGCTGGGGTCGGCGGCGCTCCAATCGGGCTCGGCGCAGTATTTGGAAATGTTGGTGGCCAGGCGCGTCGGCGAACCGCCACCGACCGGAATGGTGTAGAGCTGTGGACCGCCGGCGGCGTCGGACACGTAGAGCACGCGGCCGCCGTCGGGCGAGAAGGTCGGCGAGGCCTCGACCGACTGGTTGTTCGTGAGTCGCTTCAGCTGACGCGCCGAGGCGTTGCCGACATAGACCTCGGGATTGCCCTCGCCCGAGAGCACCATGGCGAGCCGCGACCCGTCGGGGCTGAAGCGTCCGCCGCTGTTGGTGCCCTTGAAGCTGGCGAGCAGCGACACGCGCCGGCTGGCGAACTCGATCTGGTAGATGTCGGGGAAACTCGTGCGGTAGCTGGTGTAGACGATCTTAGAACCGTCCGGCGACCAGCGCGGGCCGATGACCTGCTTGCCGTCGCTCGTCCACTTCACGAGTTCGCCGAAGAAGAGGTCGGAGGTGTAGATCTCGGTCTTGCCCGTGCGCTCGCCGACGAAGGCGATCTTGCCCGCGAAGCAGCCGCGCAGACCGCTGGTCTTGGTGACGGCCACATCGGCGGCGCGCAGAAGCGCGTTGCGCAGGCTCGTGCCGGAGACGGTCTGCGTATGCGTGGTGGCCCCGCCGCGCGTGATGGTCACCGTGACCGAGGTCGCACCCGCAGGGGCAAAGTTGATCGAGTAGCTGGCGCCGGAGGCGTAGAGCTTGTAGCGGCCGTGGGCGTTGAAGGCCTGCATCGCGAGGTTTTGCAGCTCCGGCGACGACGAGCTGACGGTGATGCCCATGACATTGGCATCGCCCTTGACATCGACGACGCCGATATCGCGTTGGGCAAGGGCGGAAGCTACGAACAGGAGACCGAGCAGGAGGCGAAAAGCGTTACGCATGGAGGGTGGGACGATAAGTAATGAAGAAAGTTCGGGGCGGGTTTTTGTTTTACTCCCCGCTCGCACCTCACAAGGTCAAAACCGCCTTGTTTTCCAAGCACTTTTCCCAATCCGCGTGACCGCCGACTCCATCAAGGAAGCCCTGAAGCAAGTGAAATATCCCGGGTTCAGCCGGGACATCGTGTCCTTCGGGCTCGTGCGCTCGGCGGCCTTCGCCGACGGCACCGCCAAGGTCTCGGTCGCCATCACGACCTCGGATCCGAAGTTGCCCACGATGCTCAAGACCGAGATCGAAAACTGCCTGCGCGCCCAGCCCGGCGTGCAGAACGTGATCGTCGAGCTCGCCGTCTCCGCCGCCAAAGCCGCGCCCAAGCCCGGCACCGCCAACCTCGGAGGCGGCACCACGCCCGCCGGCCTGAAACACTCCGTGGCCATCGCCTCCGGCAAGGGCGGCGTCGGCAAATCCACCTTTGCGGTCAATCTGGCCTGCGCCCTTGCCCAGATTCTGGAGAAATCCGGCCGGCCGGGCCGTGTTGGTCTAATGGATTGCGACATCTACGGCCCCTCCGTGCCGCTTATGATGGGCCTCGGCGGCGCCCGGCCCGAGGTGGACGGTGAGAACCTCGTCCCGCTCGAGCGCCACGGGGTGAAGGTCATGTCCATGGGCTTTCTCGTGGACGACAACACCCCGGTCGTCTGGCGCGGACCGATGATCATGAAGACGATCCAGCAGTTCGTCCAAAACGTGAAGTGGGGCGAACTCGACGTGCTGCTGATTGACCTGCCGCCCGGCACGGGAGACGCCCAGCTCTCGTTGGTCCAAACGCTGCCCCTCGACGGCGCCATCCTCGTCACGACCCCTCAGCCCGCCGCGACCAACGTCGCGCGCAAGGGCGGCCTGATGTTCCAGAAGGTCAACGTGCCCCTGCTCGGCGTCGCGGAAAACATGAGCTGGTTCGAGGATGCCACCGGCACCCGCCAGCATCTCTTCGGCGAGGGCGGCGGCGCGACCATCGCCGAGATGCTCGGCACCAACCTGCTCGGGCAGGTGCCCCTGTTCCCCGAGATCCGCGCCGGCGGCGACAACGGGCAGCCTGTGAGCGTGAGCGCGCCTTCCGGAAAACCCGCGCTAGCCTTCCGCGAAATAGCCCTCGCACTGCTCAACCGCCTGAAAGTGCAGCACGCGGGTTGACAGGCAAGAGACGACACCTCTAGCGTTCCACCACATGACGCTAAAGACGGGCCAATCCTTGCCGACTGGATGTGTCGGCGAATCCGATTATTGTTTCTGAGCGTCAACGTATGCCTCTACCCACTCCCAACACTTCCGAGAGCGGCGACAATCGAGAGTTCGTGAAACAATCGAGCCTCTACCAAGAGTTTCTGGCGGAGCGGGAGGAGATTCTGAAGCACAAGTGGATCGAGTCGGAACGTCTGGGCTACGACATCGGCTTTGAACGCGCCCTGCTCGACTGGATCCGCAAGCACCGCGACAGCTGGCGGGCCGCCCGGCGGGCCCATCTTGCCGCCGGAGGCAGCAGCACGCCGCCGATGCCGGTCGAGGCCAACAAAAAGTAAGCGCCCAGCAAAAAGGCCGGCCCCGCGAGGGAACCGGCCTTGAAAGTTTTTGGGGGCGGGGTGACTTCAGCCCACGCCAGACTCGTTACTTGATCTCCTTGTGGAGCGTGTGGCGCTTGAGGAAGGGATTATACTTCTTCTTCTCGATGCGCTCGGTGACGGTCTTCTTGTTGCGCTTGGTGAGGTAGCGCGAGACGGGTTTGCCCTCCTTACGGGCTTCGGTGCATTCCAGGGTGACGGTTTCTTGCATGGCTTTAAATGGGTTGGAAGGGTCGAGAGAAAAGCCGCGCCGGAAGCCTGTGCAACCACAATCTTCTTTCTGCAGGTTTTAGCGATCAACACCCGCCCGCTCAGGCGCTTACCTTGTTTTCCGTCAACGGCATCATCACCCCGCGCCGGAAGAGCGTTACCTGACCGGTGCTCGACGAGACCACCAAGGCGATACAGTCAGCCGCCACGGAGATTGCCGCCGCCGCGGCATGCCGGGTGCCGAGTCCGCTGGGCAACGAATGGTTGAAGTCCGCCGCCTGGATGAGCGCGCCGGCCGCTTGCACCACTCCGTCGCCGCCGATGACAAAGGCCCCGTCGATCGATGAGAATTCCTTTATCGTCTCGTCCATGAAGGGGTTGAGAATGTTTCGATCCTCCTCCTTGTAGCCGTAAAACGGGTTGAGCACGAGGGGCTTGGTGAGCTTTTCAACCTTTTCGCTGTCGCCCACCACAAACAGGCAGCCCACCGGACGTCCTTCCCGGCCCTCGACCGCGAGTTCGGTCGCCACCGCAATCACACGCTCCAAGACCTCGGGCTTCACATCGGCGGGCAACAGATCGGCATGGCCGCTGAGCAGAGTCGAAAACTCCTTCTCCACGTCCACGATGACAATGGCATCGAACTGGTTGGAACCCGCGACGCCGCCAATGCAGCAAAGCCGGTCCTTGAACGTGATGAAACCGCGGGTCAGGCCGACCAGCACGGCGCTGCGCAGCTGGGCCAGCCGCTGGCTGGAGAACGACCGCACCTGCACGCTCTCATCAAATCGTCCCGGACGGGACTCGTCCTCCGCCAGGTTGCGCGTGACCAGGATGGTCTTGAGCGAGCCCTCCACTTTGGGCGCGCGAATGCGACCGGTGAAGACATCGCCAAAGACCATGAGCCCCGTGCATCCGCTACCTGTGGCGATACGCCCGGCCTCGCGCAGCACGACGCGGTTGAGCCGGGTTTGCGCCGCGGGCAGCGCCTTGACCGCCACGCCGCCAAAGCCGGCGAAGAGCCGCTCGTAAAGCGTGTCCAGATCCGGCGCCTTGACGAGGCTCTCGACAAAGGAGGGGTCCTTGAAAAGCTGCGCCAGCGCCGCCAGCAGCTGAAGATAATCCCGCGTCTTCTCCTCCGCGAGCAGCATGACCACCAGATGCACCGGCTCGCTCTCGATCGCGCTGTCGTAACGGATGCCGTAGTGGCTGCGTCCCACGGCGAGCAGGTAGCGCCGGTTCATCTTGAGACGGACATGCGGCATGGCCACACCGCCGCCGAGATAGGTCGTCATCGTGCTCTCGCGCCGCAACAGACCCTTGAGCAACGTATCTTTGTTCAGGTCGGGAAACCGCTCGACCGTCAGGTTCAGCAGCTCGACCAGCGAGCCCTCCAGATCGGCGCTGCCGAGATCGGCGACCCGCGCGCGGGAGATGTATTTGTCGAGCCGCATGGGTTCAGCCGGCTGCGGCGCCTGCCGTTACTTCTCCCACTCCAGCGCGCCCTTCTTGACCTCGTAGAAGAGGCCGAGCACGAGGACACCGAGGAAGAAAAGCATCGGGGCGAGGATCGAGATGTGGTTGGCCAGGAAATCGCGATAGACAAAGGTCCACGGGATGAGGAACACGACCTCGATGTCGAAAAGGATGAACAGCATCGCGGTGACATAGAACTTCACCGAGAAGCGCGTGTGCGTGCTGCCGTCGGAGTGGATGCCGCACTCGTAGGCCGCGTCCTTGATCTTGCTGCCGCGCGCCCGTTGGCCAAGCAGATGGCTGGCCGCGATCACGCCGACGGTGATGCCGGCGGCGAGCAGGATCTGGACGAGAAACGGCAGATAGGCGGAGGACATCGGCCCAAAGGTTTCCATCCGGCTTAACGGGTTCAAGCGGAAAGTGGTGCGGACAAATGGACAACGCGACCCCATCGC
>JAUPWC010000519.1 GCA_030916665.1 Verrucomicrobiota bacterium | reverse complement strand
TCACCCGTGAGGGCTGGCCTTGATTCCGCTCGTGGATTCATTGGCTGCATGAGCCTCCTCGAAACCCTCGAAATGCTGAGCTACCTCGTGACCGTCGTGGGCCTGCCGCTTGCGATCCTCACCTTCATCTGGGAGCAGCGCAAGGAGCGCCGCAACGAGGAGGAGGAAATTTTCCAGCGCCTCTCCGACGAATACCGCGAGTTCCTCAAGCTCGTCCTCGACAACGCCGACCTGCATCTGCTTCGCCGCGAGGGCGCGCAGACGGAGCTCACCGAAGAGCAAAAGGAAAGGCGCCTCGCCATCTTCGGCATCCTGATCTCGCTCTTCGAGCGCGCCTACCTGCTCGTCTATGAGGAGGAAATGGACAAGCAGACCTGCCGCATGTGGCAGTCGTGGGAGGACTACATGCGCGAATGGGTGCGCCGCGCCGACTTCCGTGACGCCCTGCCCGGCCTGCTCGAAGGCGAGGACGAGGAATTCACGCACTACATCAGCCAGCTGATGAACGAGGAGCAGAAGGTGCCGTAAACGAGCTTGGTTGGCTGTGGGTCAGCGCGCTTGCGCACGCCCGATGAGCTCCCGGATTCGGCCAGTCCCCCATCCTACCGCTTCCACTCCGTCTTCTCCTTCGGCGCCTTCAGCGGCAGCTCGTCGAGTTTGCCGGCGGCGGAAACGACTTCGTAGCTCGTGCGGAAATGCAGCTTGGCGAACCGGCCGAGCGCGCGCGCGCCGAGGCGCTCGACGATCTGTGCGGCCTGCGCCTTGGCGTCGGCGCCGGCGCCGAACCGCAGTTTCTCGCCGAACTCGCGCGCCAGCTCGCGCATCTGCCGCACGAATTCCGCGCGCGCCACGACCGACGCCGCGGCCACGACCGGGTCGGACTCGGCCTTGGTGCGCATCTCGAGGTTGAACTGCTCCAGCCCGCGCTTCTTCAGCTCGCGCTGCACGAGCGGCTCCTTGGAAAACTGATCGAGCAGGCCGCGGCCGACCCACTTCTTCTGCAATGCCGCCTCCAGCGCCCGCGCGTGCTGCCACGCCAGCAGGCGGTTCAGGTTGGCCTGCGGCTTGAGCATGAGCTCGTTGTATTTCGCCATGCCGCAATAAACGACCTCGACCACCACGCCCGGCGTGTTGCGGATAATCTCGTCGAGTTTCAGGATCTGCGAATCCTCGATGCTCTTGCTGTCGCGGACGCCGGCCGCGCGCCAGGCCTCGATCGCCGGCTTCTCGGCGATGACCGTGGCCGCCACCACCGGGCCGAAGAGGTCGCCTTTGCCGCTCTCGTCGAGCCCGGCATGCGGCTCAAACCACTCGGGATTGTGGACCTCGTCGTATCCGAGCTTGGGCGTACCGGTGACCTCGGCCTCGATCACGTTCTGCACGAAATCCTCGGTCTCCTTGCCGGCCACCACGACCTTCCCGCTGGTGTAGGCGGTCACGTTGACCTTGGGCCCCTTGAACGCGAAACGGGCATACGGCACCTCGACCTCCTCCCAATACTTGGCCGCGACGACCGCGCGCAGTTTCTCCATCTGGGCGTCGTCGAGCTTGATCGTGTAGCTGGTGAGCGCCTTCGGCTTCTCTTCCTCGGCGTCGTCTCTCCGTTTGGGCATGGAGAGGAGATGGCCACAAAAAGGCACAAAAACACACAAAAAAATATCCGCCCGCTCACCACTCCCGTATCTCGGAGCTTGTCAGCCGTAGCCTTCGGCGAAGGCTTATGTTTTTCGTGGCCAATCCGGAAAAGCTCATCTCTGCCCGCCCCGCCTTCCAGGTCGCTCTCCACGGCTGGTATGCCGTGCACCAGCGGAAGCTCCCGTGGCGCGAGGCCCCGTCGCTCTACAAGACGGTCGTCTCGGAATTCATGCTGCAACAGACGCAGGTCGTCACCGTGCTCCCCTACTTCGTCCGCTGGCTGCGCGAACTGCCCGACTTCGCCACCCTCGCCACCGCGCCCGAGGCCAGGGTCATGAAACTCTGGGAAGGCCTCGGCTACTACTCCCGCGCGCGCAACCTGCACCGACTCGCCCAAGCCTGGGTTGCCACCCCCACCCCGCCTCGCACGCCCGCCGAGTGGCGCGAACTGCCCGGCATCGGCCCCTACACCGCCGCCGCCATCACCAGCATCAGCTTCGACGAGCCTGCCGCCGTCGTGGACGGCAACGTCGTGCGCATCCTCGCCCGCCTGACCGGCGAGCAGCGGCAGTTCCGCGACGGCACCGAGGCCGTGAAGCACTTCACCCCGCTCGCCGACGCCCTCATCCCCGGCGCCCCCCCCGGCACGCACAACCAAGCCATGATGGAACTCGGCGCGACGGTCTGCTTCCGCCAGAAACCGCTGTGCCTCACCTGCCCAGTCGCGGCCTTCTGCGCCGCCCGCGGCGCCGGCGAGCCTGAAAAATTACCGCGCCTCCGGCCCAAACCGATCGAGGCAAAGTTCGTAATCCGAGCTTTCTGCCTGGACCGCGACCGCCTCCTGCTCCGCCGTGGCCAAGCCTCGGCCAAGCGCCTCGTCGGCCTGCACGAACTGCCCGAGGCCGCCGACTTGGACGTGAAACCCGTGGCCAAGGATCTGCTGCTCACGAAACGCCGCGCGTTCACGCGCTTTCAGATCACGGAATCGATCTACGCGGTGAAGCCAACGTCTGCGCTGTTCAAGCAAATCGCCAAGGATGAAACGCTCGAATGGGTGCCGCTTAAGCAATTGGATCTCGTAACGCTCTCTGGCCCGCACCGGCGTTGGATCCACGACCTGGTGCAAGCCCCGCGGTAGAGTCATCCCATGCCGAACTGGCCGGCCGGACGCTGTTGCCCTGATCTCACCGTGCCGGCTCGCGCAGCAGCTTCGCATCCACGACGAACGGCCCCGCCGGCAGCAGGCTGGCGAGCAGCACGAGGCCGGTGCGCTTCCCATTCCAGTTGTGCTCCAGCGCCGCCTGGATCGCCGCCCCGACGTAGAGCACGAATAAAATGCCGTGCGCCATGCCGACCACGCGCACCGCGCCGGGCTCGTCCCAGACGTATTTCAACGGCATCGCGATACCGAGGAGCACGAGGAAGGACACGCCTTCCCAGAAGCCGATCACGCGGAGCCGTCCGATACTGGTCTTGAGCCACGACATAGGCCGCCAAAGCCATCCACGATTCGGCCGCCGTCAAGCGTCCAACCGGAGCGCAGCGCGCAAGCCTCACACTTTGAGTCCGGCCGGAGACCGGTCCTACCCGCCAAACCGTTGCACCAGCAATTCCTCCACCAGATCGGAAGAGC
>JAUPWC010000518.1 GCA_030916665.1 Verrucomicrobiota bacterium | reverse complement strand
TCGCTCGCGAGTTCGTCGCGCATGCGGTCGTGGACGTGGGTCCAGCCGGTGGCGGCAAGGTCGTCGAGGATCTCGCGCCGGTCAGGGAGGTGCATGAAGGTGTTGCCGGTCTCGTCGGAGAAGTAGCGGTCGCCGAACTCGAGGAGTCGCGGGTTCTGCTCGCCGCGGGCCCAGCGCTCGGCCTCCTTGGCCCATTCCTTGAGGTCCTTCGGGTCGTCGCGGTCGTGCGTCGTGAAAAGCAACGGCGCCCCCGGCCGGCAGACCGCGTGCAGGTTGCGCAGCGCCCGCCGCCGGTTCTCACGTCCGGGGATCTGCATCAGGCCGTTGAACATGAAAAGCGCCCCGTCAAAGGTGTAACGTAATACGTTGCAAAGGTCCGGATTGGTGGCGTCGACCTGGAGGAAGGTGAGGCCGCCGATGCCGCGCTCCTGCGCGAGGTTGACGGCCTGCTCGACGAGTTCGGCGGCGAAGTCGAAGCCGGTGATCCGGCGGTAGCCCTGCTGCCAGAGCCCGACGGCCACGCGGCCGGCGCCGCAACCGGCTTCGAGGAGGTGCGCGTCCTTGTCGGGAAAATACTCCCGGATCAGGCGCAGTTCCGACTTCCAGAGCCCGATGTCGTGCGCGGCCTTGGTGTAGTGGATGACCGTGCTGATGGCGTTGAAGTCATCCCGCACGGTGTCGCCGGTGACCTTGGCTGTGGACGGACCAGTCACAGGTGCTTGGCGAGAAAGGCGGCCACGGCCTCGAGGTGCCGCTGGTAGTTGGTCCGTTCCGAGAAGCCGTGGAACTCGGTTTCGAAAAACAGCTTTTCGTGGGGCACGCCATGGGCGGCGAGTTCGCTGAGCAGCTTGGTGGACTGGCGGTAGTCCACGGTCGTGTCGAGTTTGCCGTGGATCACAAAAACGGGGCAGCGCACCGCGTCGATCCTGCTGATGGGGGAGATGCTTTCGAATCGCTCCTGCTGCTTGGTCGGGTCGCCCATCCGCTGGATCAGACGGTCGTAGTTGAACTGGTCGTCGTCGCTTTGGGCCCAGGACTGGCGGATGAGCTGCTTCCAGTCGAAGACCCCGGCAAAGGTGATGGCGCACTTGTAGAGCCCGGGTTCAAAGGCGGCCCCGGCCACGGCCAGGTAGCCGCCAAAGCTGCCGCCGTAGATGGCGAGACGGTTGCCGTCCACCAGTCCCGCGGCGACGAGATGTTTGACGCCGTCGGTGACATCATCGTGCATTTTCCTGAAGGCGAAATCATCGTCCTTGGACACCGCCTTGGAATAGCCCGTGGAGCCCCGGTAATTGGGTTGGAACACGGCATAGCCGCGGCTGGTGAGCATCTGGACATCGGCGTTATAGCCCCAGGTGTCCCGCGCCCAAGGGCCGCCGTGCGCATAGACCACCAGAGGCGGCTTGGCGCCATCGGGACGGGCCGGCGGCAGTGAGAGGTAACCCTCCAGTTCCAAGCCGTCGCGGGCCTTGAACTTCAACGGCCGCTGCACGCTCATCTGGCTGGGATTGAACCACGGCGTCGGAGCCGGCAGGGGCAGAAACTGCTTGGTGCCGTGGTGATAAATGACGTAACGGGCGGGCTCGCGGCCGCTCATCGAGGCCACCACGAAAGTGGAAAGCGCCTGGTCGCAATCCTCGATCAGGTTCAGCCGGCCGGGCAGCTTGGCGTTTACCGCCGTCTGCACCTCCTGAAAAAGCGGGTCCAAGGCGCGCTGCACCGGCAGGTCGCGATCATAGGCCAACGCCAGCGTGTGCAGGCTGCCGTCCGCCTTGCGGACCTGAAACAAACCGGCCTCGCTCAGGGAATAGAGCGGATCCTCAAACAGCGGCGGCCCAAACTCGCCCGTGCTAACCCGGTAGCGATGAAGGCGGCTGCTCTTGGCCTCGTCCGTGTAGTGGGCGATGTAGAGGAAGTCCGGATCATTGGAGAAACCAATCACGGAGGTTTTCTCGTAGTCGAAGGGCAGGTTCATCCAGGCGGCGCTCGCGCTCGGACGGTAGTGGAAGTTCAAACGCTTGTCCGCATAGACCGTCACGAAGCGGACCTCGCCTTCCTGGTCGGTGATAGTGCCCCGGTGTTCCCCCTTGGGAAAATCCACCCAGGACTGGACGTTGAAGCGGGCGTTGTTCTGGCCGGCCATGGTTTTGGGCCGGAGCCTGGTGTTGATGATCGCCAGCCCCGCCGAGCCCTGCCCGTCCTCATAGAATCGGGCGACAAACAGGTCGGGGTCCCGTCGCAGAGCGCTCTCGAGCGTGAAGAACTGGCGCTGGTAGGTGATGTTGGCGGTGATCTTGTTTTGCCGGGCGTCAAAGACCTGGCGTCGTCCCCGATAATTGGGGCGATTTTCCGTGGTGATGATCATCCGGTCACCGTCGATCCAGGTGAACCCGACCAGGTCGTCGCCACCGAGGTCGATCTTCTTCGATTCCTTGGTCTGGAGGTCGTGGAGGTTGAGATCGAAGTAGCGGACCTTGCTGGGAGTCATGAAGGCCGCATACCGTCCATTTTCGGAAAGGCGGACCTGGACGATCTCAGGCCAGCGGGCGAAGTCGGCGATCGGAGATGCGGCATCAGTGGCGGACAGGTCGACGGTGGCGGTCAGGCACGCCGCGAACACGGCGAGGAGGGTGGATTTCATGAGCGGGATCGGGTTCGGACCGCCGGCCGGGGCGGAGAGGTACAATCCAAAGCGTCGGGTCGCCGGTGTCCACGGCGGAAATGCGCGCTCTCAGCGTCGCCGCCACGCGGCGATGAACATGCCGTTGGCGTTCAGGTCGTGCGGCCAGAGAGTGACGGGGGATGGTGTCTGGGATTTGGGGTCCGGGGAGACGGGCTCGAACTCCGGGTGCGCGGCGGTGAAGGCGTCGGCGATGGCGGTGGTCTCGGCCCGGGTGAGCGTGCAGACGGAATAGATGAGATGGCCGCCGGGCTTGAGGGCGCCGGCGACGTGGTTGAGCAGGTTGGCCTGCACGACGGCGAGTTCCTGCACGTCCTGCGGCTGGGTGGTCCAGCGGGCGTGCGGGTTGCGCTGCCAGGTGCCGACGCCGCTGCACGGGGCGTCCACGAGGATGCCGTCGAACTTGGTCTTCGTCGGCAGGTTCGCCGAGCCGTCCCATTCGGCGATGCGGTAGTTGAAGGCCTTGGCGCGGGCGGCGCGCAGCTTGAGCTTGGCGAGACGGCGGGCGGAGCGGTCGCTGGCCCAGACCATGCCCTTGCCCTGCAGGAGATCGGACAGGTGCATGGTTTTGCCGCCCTCGCCGGCGCAGGCGTCCCACCAGATTTCGCCGGGTTGCGGCGCGCAGGCGTGGCCGACGAGCTGCGAGGCGAGGTCCTGGATCTCGAATTCGCCGCCTTGGAATTCGGGCGTGCGGTAGAGGTCCTTCAAGCCGGAATACCTGAAGGCTGAAAGCTGAAACCTGAAAGCAGGCAGCACTGCAGGCGTGCAGTTACCGAGGCGGGAGGCGACGGATTCGCCTTTGCCGGACATCGTGCGGATCCAGAGGGCGGGGTCGCGCTGGAATTGGCGGAGCAGGTCGGCGGGCAGGTCCATCTCCGTCTTGAGCCAGTCCGGCACGGCGCGGGCGGCGAGGGCCTCCGCCTTGAAACTGGCGGGATTCTTGTCGAAGCGTTCCTGCAAGGTCAGCGCGGCTTCAGTTTGTTTCTGGAGCGAGTCCTTGGGGTCGAGCCAGCGCCACCAGCGGAAATAGACGAAGACCGCGCGGCTCACGGCGCGCCGGCCGGCCGGGTCGGTGAAATGGCGGTCCTGCGTGAGCGACTCGCGCAGCGCCTGGTCGGCGGGCGTGCCGGTTTGCACGAGCTTCAGGATGCGGGCGGCTTGGTTGAGGACAGGGGAGGACATTGCTTACCCACGGAATACAGGGAATGCGTGGAAAAGGGAAAGGGGCATTTCTGACTCAGGCAGACGGTCTGAAGGGAAACGCAGCCCCGCCCTAACTGGTTAACCGAACTTCTTCCCCCAGCGCTTCACTTCCTTGAGCTCGGGGCTGCGGGCTTCGGCGAGGAGGCCGGCGCAGGCGGGGTGGGCGCGGAGGCGCTGGAAGGCGTCGGGCATAATGCGCCACTTGAGGGCCGTCGAAGTCTCGGCGATGGGGGCGACGCGGCCTTCGAAGAGGAAGGCGAGTTCGACCTTGGTGTCGCCGCCGGCGGCATCGAGGGTCTTGCGGAGGAGGCGGAGAAAGTCGGGCAGCTGGGCGTGGTCGGGCTGCACGAGCCACGTCACTTTGCGGATGTTGTTCTGCAGGTAGGCGTCGAGCGGGTAGAGCTCCTTGACGTTGAGGCGCGTGCCGTCGTTGCCCTTCATCACGGTGCCGAGGATCACCACCGGTGCGTTCTCGGCGAGGTGCTTGCTGTAATTCTCGTAGGCGTCGGCATACATGTTGACCGAGAGCGTGGCCTTCTTGCTCGCGAGGTTGAAGAAGGCCCAAGGGCGGTTGTCCTTTTTCGAGAGCTTCTTGTTGATGCCGCTCATCAGACCGGCGAGGCGGTATTCGATGCGGTCGCCCTCGAGCATGACCGTTTCCTCGGTGTGCGTGCAGAGCGCCTCGGCGAGGCCAGTGTAGGCGTTGAGCGGGTGGCCGGACACGTAGAAGCCGAGGAGTTCCTTCTCGAACTGCAGGCGTTCCGCCGCAGAGAAGTCGGCGGCGGAGGCGGTGCCGGCGTCGTTCCGGGACGAGGGCGTCCCGGCTCCATTCTTCGCGGGCTTTTCCTCGGCGAACATGTCGAGGAAGGTGTTCTGGCCGGCGGCCTTGTCGCGGGCGTGGGCGGCGGCGCCGGCGATGGCGGCGTCGATGCTGTCGAAGAGCGGTTTGCGGGGCGAGCCGCTGAAGTCGAAGGCGCCGGTCTTCACGAGGTGCTCAAGCACGCGCTTGTTGAGGGCGCGGGCATCGACGCGCGCGGTGAAGTCGGCGAAATCCTTGAACGGGCCGTTCTTGTCGCGCTCCTCGAGGATCTTCTGCGCGGCCTGCTCGCCGACGCCCTTGATGCCGGCGAGACCGAAGCGGATCTTGTCGCCGACCGGCGTGAAGTTGACGCGCGACTCGTTCACGTCGGGGCCGAGCACCTGCAGGCCCATCGCCTCGCACTCGGCGACGAAGTGGGCGACCTTTTCGGAGTTGCCGAGCTCGGAGGTGAGCATGGCCGCCATGAACTGGACCGGGTAGTTCGCCTTGAGGAAACCGGTCTGGTAGCTGAGCACCGCGTAGGCCGCGGAGTGGGATTTGTTGAAGCCGTAGCCGGCGAATTTGTTGAGGATGTCGAAGATCGAGTTGGCCGTCTTGGCGTCGATCTTGTTCACCTTCGCGGCGCCTTCGACGAACTTGGTGCGCTCCTTCGCCATGGCTTCGGCGTCCTTTTTGCCCATGGCGCGGCGCAGCATGTCGGCGCCGCCGAGGGTGTAGCCGGCGATGATCTT
>JAUPWC010000517.1 GCA_030916665.1 Verrucomicrobiota bacterium | reverse complement strand
GGGGCTGGCGGGTGGTGGACACGGGGATGCGCGGCAACATGGCAGCAGCGGCCGGAACATGGAAAGCACGTAAATGAGCCGGCAGGGTCTGCGTATCCGCGAGGTTTTTCGTTTCCAACCGGCGGAGGGCGGATTGTATCCGGCCATGCTTCAGGCGTCACGCCACACCGTGCTGCACTACACCGGGTCACAGAGTGACGAAGGAGGGGTGCATGCCGTGATCCGGCAGCTGGCATGCAATCCGCGGGCTCGCGGTCTCCTTGGGGTAAACCGGGAGTATGTGACGGAAAAAATGCCGCGGCTGCATGCTTGGCGGGGACCGTCGGTGGCGGATGAAACCATCGGCCCGGGCAATATCCTGAACACTTGTCGCGTGGCGTGGCGCGTGCGGCGTTGGCTGCGACACGCGCCGCACCGGATTTTCCACGGACACACGCGAGCGGGCCTGCTCGTGGCGCTCTGGCTGCACCTGTTGGGTCAACGCCGGGTGGTGGCGAGCGTGCATTGCTACGGCCGGCAGAGTTGGTTTTACCGGCTGGCCACAGAGTGGCTGGGACCCCGCCTGCTTTGGCTGTCTCCCGCCATGAAACGGCACTATGGTCTGGCGGACCGCTCGTGGTCCGGTTGCATGCCCAACGGGGTCACCGCCCCGCTGCCGGGCGAAATGCGGCGCGGGCCCGGTGACGTGCTGCGGTTGGGCGGGGCGGGTGCGTTGGTCGCATGGAAGCGATGGGATCTGGTGCTTGCGGCGCTCGCGCGGCTGCCGGTGGCGGCCAAGGTGCGGTTCATCCACATCGGCGGGGCGCTGGACACACCGGAGTCGCGGGCGTGCGAGCGGGAGTTGCACGCGTTGACCGCGAAGCTGGGATTGGAGGATCGCGTGGAGTGGCGCGGCTGGCAGCGGTCGTCAGCGGAGCTGTTGCGCGAGGTGGACGCGGTCGTCGTGCCCTCGGACGGGGAGCCGTTCTCCATGATCGCCTTGGAGGCGCTGTTTGCCGGCGTGCCGGTGGTCGCGACCCGCGGCGGCGGGCCGGAGGATTTTGTTTTGGACGGAGTGAACGGCTGGCTGGTGCCGCAGGGCGATGTCGCGGCGTTGGCCGGGCGCATCGCCTCGCTGCAGCAACCGGCGGCGTGGACCGGTTTGCGGGTGATGCCGGATCACCTGCGGAAATTTTCCATGAACGAGACGCTGGCCGCGCGTTGGACGGAAATCTACTCGAGCCTATAGCGCGCGCAGCGTGGCGGCGAGCGTGGCGAGGTGGCGCTCGGTGGTGAAACGGGCGAGGTAGTGGCGGCGGAAGGCGCCCGCCGGCGGCGGGTTCTGGCGGAGCCGCGTGAGGGCGGCGGCCAAGGCGTCGGCGTTGCCGGGCGCGACGAGGATGGCTTCGGGCGGGACGGTGTCGGGGATCGCGGCCCACCGGGTGGCGACGATCGGCAGGTCGTGCGCCATGGCTTCGAGCAGCACGAGCGGCTGGCCCTCGGCCGGGTAGGTGGTGGGCAGGCAGAGGCAGTGGCTCTGGCGGAGCAGGTTGGCTTTCTCCGCGCCCTGGACCTGGCCGGCGTAGCGGAGCGTCGCGGGAAACTGGCGGCAGAGTTCGGCGAAGAGGCTGGCGGCGGCCGGATCAGGAAACGAGCCCGCCGCCACGAGCGTGAACCGCGGCGCGTCCCTGGGCGCACCGGCGGCACGGTTGGCGGCGAGCACGGCGCTGGCGGCGGCGAAGAGGCCCTTCTCTTCGCTGCACAGGCTGAGGAAGAGGACTTGGAACGGCTGGCCGTCGGCGAGTTTGCGGGCGGGCGGAGTGTCGTCAGGGTCGGCGATGCCGTTGGGGACGACGGCGATATTGCGCGGGTTGAAGGCGAGTGCGTCGGTCTGGAGCGATTCGCTCAGGATGATCGAGACATCGGCGCGGCCGAGCAGGCGCTTGGCGAGGAAGCGTTCGAAGGCGTTGCCTTCTTCGTCGAGCCACGAGGCGAGTCCCGCGGCGTGCCAGTGGAGCACGAGGCGTTTGAAGAAAGGGCGGCAGAGCAGCATCGCGAACAGGTCGCGCCAGAGGGCGCCGCGTTTGCCGGGGGCCGGCACGTAGTAGAGCGTGTCGCAGCCGTCGCGACGGCGCGCGGCGAGAGCGTGCATGCAGGCGGCGAACAGGACGATAACCTTGCTCGGCCGGGCGCGGCCGATGTCGGCGGCATCGCGCGAGAGGGCGAGGTTCACGTGTTGCACCGGGATGCCGTGCGCGGGCAGACCCTCGACGAGCGTCTGCACCATAAGGCTCTGGCCGTGCAGGGGCGGGGGGATTTGGGCCAGGACCAGGAGCTTCATCTTCGGCTTGGAAACGGGACGGGACGCTGGATGATGCGGGCCGAGCGTGAGCAATCCAGCCGCAAAAACCACCGCCCTTGATCCGCAGCGACTGGCCGCGGCGGCGGTCTGCGCACTGGCGGGGCTGGCGGTGTTCCAGTTTTTCGGCAACGCGGCGCGCGGCTACATCGACACGGCGTCGCTGTTCTACTGGTGGGGCTACCAGTGGGCGAACCCGCAGTCGGAGAGCGAGCACGGCTGGTTGATCCTCGGGCTGAGTTGCTGGCTGTTTTGGCGCAATTTGCGCGCAAGTAACAAGGAACAGGGATCAAGGAACAAGATGGGGCCCGCAACCGCGGCCATGGTGGCCGGACTGGCGATTCACTTGCTGGGTTACGCGCTCACGCAGACGCGGGTTTCGATTTTCGGGTTTTTGGTGTTCGCGTGGGGCGCGCTGGCGCTGGCGGGCGGGCCGCGCTGGGGGCGGGCGGCGGCGTTTCCGGTGATTTTCATGCTGTTCGCCATCCCGCTCAACATGCTCGACACGGTCGGATTCTACCTGCGGTTGGGTGTGATCGAGGTGTCGTGGCGGCTGGCGCACCTCGTGGGCATCGACGTGATCCGCAACGGCACACAGCTGATGTCGCCCGACGGCGGATTCTCCTACGATGTGGCGGCGGCGTGCAGCGGCATGCGTTCGCTGACAGCGCTCGCGGCGTTGTCGCTGCTGTTGGGTTACCTGAATTTCCGGTCGTGGGGGGTGCGGACGTTGGTCGGCCTGCTGTGTTTCCCGTTCGCGTTTGTCGGCAATGTCGTGCGCATCTTCGCGGTCATCGTGATGGCCGAGTGGCGGGGCCAGGCTGCGGGCGTGAAGACCCACGACGTGATGGGCTTCGGCGTGTTCGTGATCGTGCTCGGCCTCGTGCAGCTGACCGTCTGGCTGCTGCAAAAATGGAAGATCGGCGAAGGCGTTGCGCCGGTTGCGTCCGCGTCTGCCCATGAGGCCACCCCGGAAGTTTGTAACGTATTATATTACAAACGGGCTTGGATTGCGGCGGCGGTCGTGGGGGGCGTTTCGGTCGGCGTGATGCTGGCGACGGTGAAGCTCGACGGCATTCAGGTGAGTCCGCGGACGGGCATTCGGGTGGCGGCGGACGGGGTGAATCCCGTGACGCTGCCCGATTTCATCGGGCTGGACTGGATGGCGCAGGCGTCGGACATCACGCCGGTCGAGCGCGAAGTGTTGCCGGCGGACACGGGTTTCTCGCGCAAGAACTACGTGTCGCTGCTCGACCGGCGCGTGCAGGTTTTTCTCTCCATCGTGCTCAGCGGACGCGACCGCACCTCGATTCACCGGCCGGAAATCTGCCTCGTCGGCCAGGGTTGGACGATCACCGGGCGCAAGCAGCACGCCTTCCGCCGGCCCGACGATCCCAAGGCGCGGGTGCCGGCCACGATTTTGCGGATCGAGCGCGAAGTGACCACAACACGCGGGGAGAAGATCAAAGTGCCGGCGATGTTCGCCTACTGGTTTGTGGGCGCAGACAAAGTCGTCGGCACGAACACGGAGCGCGTGGTGCTCACGTCGTTCGACCGGTTGCGCCACCTGCAGGCGCACCGCTGGGCCTACGTCGTGGCGCAGACCCTCGCGCCCGACGGCGAGGAGGCCGGGCTCGCGCGCATCCAGAGCGTGCTCGACGGGACTTTGCCGGCGTTTCAGGAGCCGCTGCCCGCGGGGCGGTGATTGTAAAACCCGTGCGGTATGCGGTGTTGCCAAGCGGGGTGGCCAACCTACCGTAAAACTCCAAGTGATGCTGACCGTCATCGCCGCCACCAAGCAACTGAGCCAGACAACCGGAACCGCGCCCGTCCTGTGGGCCATGGTTTTCGCGGTGCTGGTCGGTTTGGGCGTTGGCTATGCGGCGGTCTGGCTCTTCCTCCGGCAGACGCGCCGGCTAGCCTGCGAAAAGGCCCAGGCCCACCAGGACATCGCCAAGCGCGAGGCCGCCGTGGCCGCCCAGGAAATGCTGAGCAAGGCCGAGGAGGAGATCCGCACCCGCCAGGCCGATCTCAACCGCGACCTCGACCGCCGGAAGATCGAGATCGAGATGATGCTGCGCGAAATCCGTTCCCACGAGGAGTCGCTCGGACTGCTCGATTACCAGTTGGAGCAGCGCCAGGAGCGTCTCGCCCGCGAGGCCGCCGCCATCAAGCAGGCGCGCGACGCCATGCGCGACCTCTCGAAGAGCCTGCGCAAGCGCCTCGAGGGCGCGGCCGCACTCGACGGCGAGGAAGTGCGCAAGCAGCTGCGCGAGGAAATCGCCTTTGAGTGCCAGGAGGAACTGCGCGCGCTCCGCAAGGAGCTGCTGGAGCGCTCCGAGCAGGACCTCGTGCAGCAGGGCAAACGCGTGCTCCTGGCGACGATGCAGCGGCTCGTCAGCAAGCCCAACAACGACATCACCGCGACCATCGTCCAGCTGCCCAGCGAGGAGATGAAAGGCCGCATCATCGGCCGCGAGGGCCGCAACATCAAATCCTTCGAGGCCGCCACCGGCACCACGCTGCTCATCGACGAGTCCCCCCAGATGGTGCTCATCTCGTCGTTCGACCCTGTGCGCCGCGAGGTCGCCAAGCTCGCGCTCGATTCGCTGGTCAAGGACGGCCGCATCCACCCCGCCAGCATCGAGGAGGCCGTGGGCCGCGCCCGCTCCGATCTCGACCTGCGCATCGGCCAGATCGGCGAGGAGGCCGTGGACCGGCTCAAGATTTCCGGCCTGCATCCCGAGGTGATCAAGCTGCTCGGCAAACTGCGTTTCCGGTTCTCCTACACCCAGAACGTGCTGGATCACTCCATCGAGGTGGCGCAGCTCTGCTCGATGCTCGCCTCCGAACTGGGCCTCGAACCCAACATCGCGAAGCGCGCCGGCCTGCTCCATGACATCGGCAAGTCCATCGAGGGCGAATACGAGGGCAGCCACGCACTCATCGGCGCCGACTTCATCCGCCGCTACGGCGAGACCACCATCGTGGTCAACGCGGTCGCCGCGCACCACGCCGAGGTCAAGCCCGAGACGGTCTACGCCGGCCTCGTCATCCTCGCCGACGCCATCTCCGCCTCGCGTCCCGGCGCCCGCGCCGAGTCCTTGACCTCCTACATCGAACGTCTCGGCCGGCTCGAGAAGCTGGCGATGACCATGCCCGGCGTGCAGCAGGCCTT
>JAUPWC010000053.1 GCA_030916665.1 Verrucomicrobiota bacterium | reverse complement strand
TCGTCTGGCACTTCCACTCCCAGGCCCGCGTCTATCACGACTTCATCGTCCAGGTCTCCGACGACAAGGACTTCAAGACCGGCGTCACCACCCTCTACAACACCGACGACGACAACTCCTCGGCCCTCGGCGCCGGCAAGGACCTCAACTACATCGAGAGCAACATGGGCCGCATCGTGGACGCCAAGGGCACCAAGGCCCGCTACGTCCGCCTCTACTCCAACGGCAACACCTCCAACGAACTCAACCACTACTGCGAAGTCGAAGTCTTCGGCACCCCGGCGAAGTAAGGCGTCGTTTGCTTCTCTCTTCGAAGGCGGGACCACCGGTCCCGCCTTTTGTGTTTTTTGTGCTTTTTGTGGCCATTCCGAATTGAAGGTTTAGTTTCAACTTCGCCCCATGCCGCCCGTCTTCCAACGCTGGCTCCCCTTCGCGCTCCTCGCGCTGGTTCTCGGAGGTGCGCTGGGCCTGCGCATCTGGGACCTCGACCGCCGGCCGATGCACGCCGACGAAGCCAACCAGGCTGTTAAGGCCGGCCAACTGCTCGGAGGACGTGGCTACAAGTTCGACCCCGCCGACCACCACGGCCCCACGCTCTACTACGCGGTGCTTCCCATCGCCGGGCTCCGCGGCGAATCCACCCTCGCCGAACTTTCCGAAACCACCGTGCGCCTCGTGCCCGCGCTGGCCGGCACACTTGCGGTACTGTTGCTCTACCTTCTCGCGCTGCCGCTCGGCCGCTGGCCGGCCCTCGCCGCCGCCGGCTTCCTCGCCGTTTCTCCGTCCGTCGTTTATTACAGCCGCTATTTCATTCAGGAATCCCTGCTCCTGACCTTCACTCTCGGCGCCCTGCTCGCGGCGTCGCAGTGGTGGCGGACCGGCAAGCTTGGCTGGGTGATCGGCGCCGGAATCTGTGCCGGCCTGATGCAAGCCACCAAGGCCAGTGTTCCGCTCTTCTTCCTCGCCGCGCTTGCCGGTCTCGCCGTGGCGCGACCGGCCCGTCCGGTTTCAACCCGTCTTGCCCGTGACATCGCCACCGCGCTGATCGCCGCCCTGTTTGTTGCCGCACTGTTCTATTCCTCATTCGGAACGAATCTTCGCGGTCTTTCCGACGCGCTCACCACTTACGCCTCGTTTGGCGGACGGCTCACCGCCGAAACCGGACACGAGAAACCCTGGTGGTATTACCTCACGCTCCTCGGCTGGCAGGTGAACGGCGGCGTCTTCACCCACCAGATCGTCTTTTCTTTTCTCGCCCTGGTGGGCTTCGTGCTCGCTTTCCGGCAAGGCGGAACCTCGTGGCTGCGCTGGGTCTCCGGCTTTAGCCTCGTCGTGCTCGTCGGTCTTTCTTTGCCCACTTACAAAACTCCCTGGCATGTCGTTCATCTTGCGCCCGGCATGGCACTGCTGGCGGCCGGTGTGCTCTCCCGTCTCGACCGACAGCCATTGGTCGCGGCCACCATCGCGCTGGTCGTTTTGTCCAGCCTTGTCCAGCAGGTCGGACTCACCTCCATCGAACGCGCCGCGGATGAGCGAAACCCCTACGCCTACGTCCACACCTCGACCGACATCAGGAAGGCGCCGCTGCTCGCAGAACTCGCCTCGGCCCAGTTTCCCGGCCAACCCATCCGCGTCATCAGCGAGGAAGTCTGGCCGCTGCCCTGGTATCTGCGCGATCTGCCGAACGTCGGCTACTGGCCCACCGTGCCGGAGGACTGCGACGGCGCGCTCATCATCGCTTCGGCCGGCCTCTCCGAACAGGTTCAGTCACGCCTGCGCGGAAACTACACCAGTAGCTTTGTCGGCCTGCGCCCGGGCTTCGTGCTCGTCGTGTTCAAGCGTCAGCCATGAACCCGCCCCACTCGCTCGTCATCCCGCTCTACAACGAGGCCGGCAACATCCTGCCGCTCGTCGAGGCCTGCGTGGAAGTGCTCAAGGCCCGCGGCCGGGAGTTCGAGATCATCCTCGCCAACGACGGCAGCACCGACGCCACGGCCGACGAGATCGCCTCCGCCTGTGCCCGCTGGCCGCAATGCCGCGACCTGCCCCTGCCGCACGGCGGACAGACCGCCGCCCTCCTCGCCGGCCTCAAGGTCGCGCGCGGCGAACTGCTGCTGACCCTCGACGGCGACGGCCAGAACGACCCGCGCGATTTTCCCCAGCTGCTCGACCTCGTTGAACGCGGCGAACTCGACGTCGCCTGCGGCTGGCGCGCGGACCGGCACGATTCCGCCCTGCGCAAGGCGATGTCGCGGCTCGGCAACAGCGTGCGCCGCCGTTTCCTCGCCGACGGCGTTCACGACGCCGGCTGTCAGCTCCGCGTGATGCGCCGCGAGGTCCGCGAGGCGCTCTTCCCGATCGAGCTGATGCAGTCTTTCCTCCCCGCCATCGCTGTTGCCGCGGGCTTCCGTGTCGGCGAGCGGCCGGTCCGCCACCACCCGCGCCGGCACGGCGAATCCAAATACGGCTTCCTGCGCCTCTGGCTGCGCCCGGCTCTCGCCATGGTGAAACTGCGCGGAGAACTTCGCCGGAAGTTCCCCCGATGAACTTTTCGCCGATTTATCGGGTCGGTCTCCTTTTCGTGTCTCTTTGTGCCTTTTCGTGGCCAACCTTGCCTTGGTTGGTTGCCTTCATCCGTGCCTATCCGTTCAATCCGTGGCTGAAAATTCCGCGATGACTCCCGCCCACTTCGAGCACGAGGCGATGGCCACGACCTTCGGCCTATTTATTTCCGGTCAGGAGGCCGCCTACGCGCGCCAGGCGGCGGGAGCCGCCTGGCGCGAACTCGACCGCCTTGAATCCGAGCTGAGCCGCTACGTCGAATCCAGCGACATCGCGCGCGCCAACCGGCTCGCCCGTGGCGAAAGCATCGTCCTCGGCGAAGACGCCCTGCACTGCCTGCTCGTCGCCGCCGAAGTCTCCGCCGCCACCGGGCGCGCTTTCGACCCGGCCTACGCCTCGGTGGCCGTCGAGGGCGCGGCACCCGACGCCCCGCTCTACTCGCTCGATCCAGCCACGCACACCCTCATCTCGCACGCCGCGCGCCTGCATCTCGACCTCGGCGCCGTCGGCAAGGGTTACGCCCTCGACCGCCTTGCGGCGACGCTCCGCGAGTGGGACGTCGAATCCGCCCTGCTGCAAAGCGGCGGCAGCACCGCCTTGGCGCTCGCCGCTCCACCCGGAGAACCCGGTTGGCACCTCGGTTTGGGTGAAGATGCCTCCTACCGCACGATCCCCCTCACCCACGCCGCCCTCAGCGGCTCGGGCATCGCCGTCAAGGGCAGCCACCTCATCGACCCGCGCCGCGGCACGCCCTCAGCGCGCACGCAACGCGTCTGGGCGCTGGCGCCCAACGCCGCCGTCTCCGACGCTGTCTCCACCGCCTTTTTCATCATGAATCCTGAAGAGATTGCCGCCTTCTGCGCCGCGCACCCGGAGATCGGTGCCGCGTGCCAGCAGGACGACGGCACTCTCCGCAGCTGGGGTTCCCTGACCGCCTCCCGGCCATGATCCAAGCCATCCGCTCACTCCTGCGCAGCCCTGCGCACACCTGCATCGCCCTGCTCACGCTGGCGCTCGGCATCGGGGTGAACACGTCGATGGTCAGCAGCATCCAAGCCCTGCTGTTTCATTCGGCCCCGTTCCCCGACACCCCGCAGCTCGCCCGCATCATCGGCGTCACGCCGTCGGGCCGCATGGACATGTTCTCCTACGCCGAGTTGAACGAGATCCGCGCAAACACTGATGGCTTCGAAACCCTCACGACCCTCGGTTGGGATTTCAGCAGCTACGCCGAGCCGGGACACGCCACGACCCGCCTGCGTGGCGTCCTGGCCGGTGCCGACATGTTTGCCCTGTTCGGCGCGCAGCCGCTGATCGGTCGGGCCTTCACCGCCGAGGAATCCCAGCCCGGACGCAACCAGGTGATCGTGATCAGTCATTCGCTTTGGCAGCAGCGTTATGGCGGCAGCCCCGACGTGCTCGGACGGGTCATCCGGCTCGACGGACAGCCGGTGGAGATCATCGGTGTAATGCCACCCGCCTTCGACTACCGGCCGCTGTGGGACGGCTCGGTCTTCTGGCGTCCGTTGAATTTCACGCGTGAGCAGAGGGAATGGCGGGACTATCGCGTGTTCACACTGTTCGGACGCCTCAAATCCGGTGCCTCCCATGCCACCGTCTCCGCGGCTCTCGCCCCGCTCGCCGCCAACCAGGCCCGCGACCACCCCTCGATCTATGGCGGTCTGCGCTACCGGGTGTTGACGCTGGAGGAGGCGGTCACGGACGGACTCGTCCGCAACATCGCCTGGATGCTGCTGGCGCTTTCGGCCTTCGTGCTGCTCATCGCCTGCGCCAATCTCGCCAATCTCCAGCTCGCCCGCACCACGGCCCGCGCCCGTGAACTGGCCATTCGCGCAGCCCTCGGTGCCACCCGCGCCGGGCTCATCGGCCACCAATTGCGCGAATGTCTGACCCTGGCGCTCGCGGGTGGCGCACTCGGACTGGCCGTCGCCTTTGGGATTAACCGGCTCATTGAGCGCCACCTGCTCACCGGCAACGCGGCGGGAACCTCGCTCACGCTGGACCTCGCAACACTCGTCATCACCTCCGCGGTCTCGCTGGTGACCGGCGTTCTGTTCGGAATCATTCCCGCTTGGCTGGCCGCCCGCACCGACCTGAATGCCGTGCTCAAGCAGCAGTCGCGCGGCGCCAGCGCCGGCCCCGGCCTGACCCGCGCCCGCAACCTGCTCATCGTCGGCGAAGTCGCACTCGCCCTGGTGCTGCTCGGTGGCGCAGGCGTCATGCAACGCGGCCTCGCCCGCATGCTGGAGCGGCAACCCGGTTGGGACGCCGACCGCGTGCTGACGGCCACGCTGCCCGTACCAGCGGCCCGCATCGACAACGATGCCCGACGCATCGTCTATTTCCAGGAGCTCGAGCGGCGTCTCACCGCACTGCCGGGGGTCGAGAAGGCGGCCATCGCCACGTCTCTCCCCGTCAACGGCTACAATGCCGATCGCCAGGTCCTCCTCGAAGGCCAGGCCCCGGGCTCCTCGGCGCAATTTCCCACGGCGAGCCACGTCATGGTATCGTCGGGCTACTTTGCCGCGCTCGGCATCCCGTTGCTTGAGGGGCGGCTTTTTCCGGAGGACATCAAGCCGAACGGCCCGCGCGTGATCGTGATCAACGCCAGCCTGGCCAAGGCCCTCTGGCCCGGCCGCAGCGCGATCGGGCAGCGTCTGTGCAGCATGGACAGCGGTCAACCGTTCTGGTCCGAGGTGATCGGCGTGGTGCGCGACGTCGAAAGCGTGGCCACTCTGCAGCCGGCCTCGACGCCGTATGTGGTTTACAAACCGCTGGTGCACGAACCGTGGGGTTGGGTGTATCTGGCCGTGCGCAGCGAGCGGCCGGAGACATTGCTTGAGCCGCTGCGTCGGACGGTGGAGGAACTCGACCCCGACATGCCCACCTTCGGCATCGCCACGGTGCCCCAGGCCGTGCGGGCTGCGCAGCACAATCTGCGACTGGTCGCCCGTCTGCTCGGCGCGTTCGCCGTGCTCGGGCTCGGGCTCGCTGCCGTCGGCGTGTATGGGGTCACCGTCAACCTGGTGACACAGCGCACCGGCGAATTCGGCATCCGCCTCGCCCTGGGGGCCTCGCCTGGCAACCTGCTGAGGCTTGTCCTTCGCCACGGCCTCGTGCTCGCGTCCACCGGGCTGGGCATCGGCCTCATCGGTGCGTTCGGGCTCGGCGCTTTTCTGAACAGCCTTATGCCGCGAGCGGCCGGGATCGATTTGGCCATTCTCGCCGCCGTGTCCACGCTCCTGCTGTGCGTCACCCTGATTGCCTGCTACCTTCCCGCCCGCCGCGCCATGCGTGTGGACCCGTTGGAAGCCTTGCGTTCGGAATGATAGAAACCGGTCAGCAAAAAGCCGGAGCCCCAGCTCCGGCTTGAATAAAGACAGGAAAGCGGCACCGGCTCAGTTGGCGTATTTCACATTGCAGCCGTAGGCCTTGGTGACGGGCTTCGAGACGGGTTTGCCGGATTTCAGCTCGGCGAGCGCGGCCTTGACGTAGTTGTTGGCGCGGGCGATGTCCGCTGCGTTGCCCGAGCTGATGTCGTCGATGCCGCCGGCATAGACGAGCGTGCCCGCGGGATTGATGATGAAGAGCGTGGGCGTTTGCCGGGCGTCGTAGAGCTTGCCGACCTTGCCATTTTGGTCGCGGAGGTAGGCGGTGAAGGCGGTGTTGTTCTTCTTGCTCCACTCGGCGACCTGGGCGGCATCGAAATCTCCCTGCGCCCCGGGATGGCCGGAGTTGATCGCCAGCCAGACCGCGCCGTCGGCGAGGGCGGCCTTTTGCGTGGCGGGAATATTTCCGCTCTTCTCGTAGTGCTTCCTGACGATGGGGCACTCCGGATTGACCCACTCGAGCACGACGGTCCGGCCCTTGTAGGCGGACAGGCTGTGCGGCTGACCGCTGATGTCGGTGAGCGTGAAATCCGGCGCAGGCTGACCGACGGCGGGCGCCGCGTGGGCGGCAACGGCGAAGGCCACGACAGCGGCCCCCGCGAGGAGGGTTTGGGTGAGCGATTTCATGGCGTGGAAAGATGGCTGATTCTAGCCAGAAAAACTCTCCCGTCAAAGACGGCCGGTGAATTGCCGTTGCGGCGCCGGCCGGCCACCCTACGGTGCCGGGGTGGCTGGCTGGCTGACAGACTTCTTCCTGTTCTGGTGGGCGTTGTTCTACTGGAACGCCCGCAAAACCTGGTTCCGCCTGCGCGGCGCCCATCGCGACTCCTGCCCCTGCCAGCACTACAGCGACTCGGGCCATGCGCTCGACTCCCGCTGCAGCGCCATCACCCACTGGCGGCGCCCCGAGCGCTTCCGCCGCGTGTGCCCGCTGCTCACCCGGACCAAGGACGGCTGGCGCTGCGGCGTAGATGCCGAGCGGGTGCGTCCGTTCTGGGGCCGGGCCGCGCTATTCGGCGGCGGCATGCTCGCGGCGCTCTACGTGGCCGGCACGGTGGCGGTGTTCGCCTTCCTCCGCACCGCCAGTTACGAAGTCAGCTACATCACCGTGGCCTGGCCGCCGCTGTGGTCCGAGTTGCGCGCCTCGCAGGAAAAACTCTATGCCACGCGCGCCCAGCAGGCCATCGCCGCCGGCAACTACCCGGAGGCCCTGCTCGCCCTCCAGCGCGTCTGCGAGCTCAACCCGCGCAACCACTCCGCCGGCCTGACCCTCGCGAGTCTCTCGCAGATGGCGGGGCAGGCCTACGTCGCCGAACATATCTATGAGCGGCTCATGCAGGATGTGCCCGAGCAAAGACCCGCCACCGCGCAGGTTTGGATCCGCACGCTGCTCGCCCGCGCCGACTACGCCCGGATCAAGCCGCTGGCAGCCACCATGCTCACTGAGGACGCCGGGCGCCGGGAAGCGTGGCTGCATTGCCTGCTCTTTGCCGTGCGCCAAACCCGGGACGAAGCGGTGCTCACGGAACTCATCCAACACCACACCGGCCTGCCCGACTGGTGCACCGAGGTGGTGCGCACAGAAATCCTCCTTCTCCAGGGACGTCACGAACAGGCCGTCGCCCGGCTGGCGCGCGTCAACAACCAGCCGGGCAGCGCCTACCCACCGCGGTATCAGGTGGATCGTCTCATCGACCTTGAACGTTTCGACCAGGCCGCGGAGGTCATCATTTCCTACGGCAAACTCCTGCCCCCCGACGAGGCCTCGCTTCTCCGCCTGCGCATCCTGCATGCGCGAAAATGGACCTCCCTGCTGGAAGCGGAATACGACACGCTCCTCAGTTATCCGCTGTCGCCGCGCCTCGCCGCGCAGCTCGCCGCGTGTTTTGTGCGCCACCCGGAACCGGCCGGGCTGGCGCGCTTCCTGGACCGTTTCCTGCAACACGGGCCGGCACTCACCGGCGACAGCCTCCCTCTTTACCACGCCGCCTATCTGGCGGCCGTGGCCGGCCAGGACAAGGCCCGGTCCGAACACACGGCCGCGGTGATCGCACGGTTCACCTCGTCCGACGCCAAGGCCCTGCGCGTTGTGGCCGGGCTGCTCACCGTGCCCGGCAACAATGATCAGCTGACCCAGGTGCTGCCCCTGGTCCCTCTGCCCCTGGAGGTCATTTACGCGCTGTTGGAGCGTCCAACCTTATCCGAGCGGAAATGAACGCCGCCACGCCCAATTCCGGCATCGCCGCCGGCCGGCCTTCCGGGCCGGTTCTCGGCATCGTTACGGCCCTGCTGCTCGGCACCGCGGTTTGCTCCGCAATGCTCTGGCCCGAGTGGCGGCAAAACCCCGACCTCTCGCACGGGTTCTTCGCGCCGCTGATCTTCCTTCTGCTGCTTTGGGAAAGCCGCCGGCAGGGTCCGTGGCGCTGGGTGCCCGCGCGGGCCTGGAACATTCCCCTGCTCGCCGCGGTGCTCGGCGCCGGTCTGCTGATCCTCGCGCTGGCCGGACTTTTCGCCGCCACCCTGGCGTGGTCGCACGCCGTCGTGCTCTTCCTGTTCTCCGCCGCGCTGGTCTGCCTGCTCGGTGGCGGCCTGCTGCTGCTCGGGCACGAGCAGGTGCGGCTGGTTCCGCTCAACTGGATCAGCGTGACGGCCGTGCTGCTCTGGCTGCTGGTGGCACCGATTCCGGACGGAACCTACTCGCGACTCACGCTCGGACTGCAGTCCTGGGTGACGACCAACGTCATGAACATGCTGCACCTGATCGGCGTGCCCGCGCGCCAGCATGGCAACGTCATCGAGCTCGCGCGCACGACTGTCGGTGTCGAGGAAGCCTGCAGCGGCGTGCGCAGCCTGATCTCATGCGTCTATGCGGGCTTCTTCTTCGCCGCGTGGCAGGTGCGGCGTCCGCTCCGCCGGCTGGTGCTGATCGCGCTGGCCCCGGTTTTTGCGCTCGGCATGAATCTCCTGCGCTCGCTCACGCTGACCCTGCTGGCCAACGACGGCGTGGAGATCGCCGGCACCTGGCACGACATCACGGGCTTCGCCATTCTCGGCATCACCGCCGCGGCGCTGGCCGGACTGGCCATCCTGTTGGAATCCAAGGAGGCCGTGGTTCCGGCACCTGTGCCGGCTGGAGCCGGACCGGTGCCTCGCTCCCTTCTCCGCATTTTCTGGACCGAAACCGTGCTGGCGGTCGCGTTGGGGTTGTTTTTCTTCGGCCACTCTCGCGAAGGGTCCGACTCGGCAACCGAACACCCCGCACTCGTCGAGTTGCTACCCGTTGCCACCGAAGACTGGACGGCCAGGGATTCCGACGATCTCTACCAGTTCACCGGGATCTTGCAGACCACGCATCTCGTCGAGCGCACCTACATGAAACCCCATGCCGACGGCCAACCGACGCAGGTCACGGTTTATATCGCCTACTGGCCGCCCGGCCAAACTTCCGTGAGCCGTGTGGCCTCGCACACCCCCGACGCCTGCTGGCCGGGCGCCGGGTGGAACAGCCAGACCACCGGTGCGGACCGCCGCCAAGTCCTGAGCGCATCGGGGATCGAGCTGACTCCGGCGGAATACCGCCTCTTCCGCACGGATCGCGGGCATGCGCAGCATGTGTGGTTCTGGCACGTCTTCGACGGTCGCGCGATCGACTACCGCGACCCTTACTCCATTCCCGCGTTGCTCCAGATCGCCTGGCAATACGGCTTCAAACGGCAGGGCAGCCAGTATTTCGTGCGCCTTTCCAGCAACCGGCCATGGGACGAACTGGCCGGCGACCCGCTGATGCGGGAAATCCTGACCGGACTCGACCGCACCGGCCTCTGAACCCCATGCCCTTCTCCCTGACCAAACAGGAACGCCTCACTCTCGCCGTTGTCGCAGGGCTCATCGTGCTCGGACTCATCGGCCTCGCGGTGCTGTAGCGGCATTGGGATTGCCATGCCGGGTGATTTTCAAATCTTTGCATCCGTGTTTCCGCAACGCGCGTATCCCATGGCATGCTCTTGGTCACAGACTCCGCCCTACAGTTCGCCGGGACGGTCGTGCTCGACCGCAGTCCGGTTCGCCGCACCAGCATGAGTCAGGGTGAAAAAAAACTTTCTGGCGGAGACGACCGCCAGCACGACCAGGCACGGCTGGTGGCTGCCATGGCCGGTGGCGACAATGCCGCCATGGGAACGCTCTACGACCAGCTGAGCGGGCCGCTCTATTCGCTCGCCTACCGCATGCTGGGCGACGCCACGGAAGCGCAGGACCTCACCCAGGATATTTTTCTCCAGCTCTGGAGGACGGCCGCCAGTTACGACTCCAGCCGCGGCAGCGTGTTTTCCTGGGCCGTGACTCTGACGCGCAACCGCGCCATCGATCGTATCCGCATGCGCCAGCGGCGCTCGGAGATTCTCGCCACCGCCGCCCCCGAGCTGCAACCCGCGCCCTTGTCCGATGAAGGCGATTCCGCCAGCACGCTTTGGCTGCGCGAAAAGAACGCCGCCGTGCGCGCTGCGCTCGCCGAACTCGCTCCCGACCAGCAGCAGGCCATCGAACTGGCCTTCTTCGGCGGACTCACCCAGCAGGAAATCGCCGAACGCCTCAGGGAGCCGCTCGGCACGATCAAGGCCCGCATCCGCCGCGGACTGCTCAAGCTGAAGGACCGACTTCCCGCCCGGCTATGATCTCGGACCGCCATGAAGAGCTGGCCACCCTCCACGTCCTCGGGCTCCTCGATGACCCGGAGCGCCGCACGTTCGAGTCGGAGATTTCCAATAGCCGCGAACTGCAGGGCCTGGTTGACTCGTTGACCGGTTGCTCCGCCGCGCTCGCGCTTGCCGCTCCGCCTATGCCCGTCCCGGCCGGACTCAAGGCAAGCATTCTGGCCGCCTGTGCGCCGCAGCCCGTGGATACGGCTCCGGCCGCCGAGATCCTGACCGTGTCCTTCCGCCGCTACGTGCCGTGGGCCGCCGCAGCGGTGCTGGCACTGAGCTCCGCCTGGTTCGCCTCACAGGCGCTCTCCCTCCGCTCCGAAAACGCTTCGTTGCGCACCGAACATCGGCTGGCCATCATCGCCTACGAGAGCGCCCGCAACCAGCTGGCCGAGCGTTCCCTGCTCGCGGAACAAATGGTGACCGATTTCGGCCGGCGCCTGCAACGTTCCGAGGACCTCGCTCGCCTAAAGGTCTCGGCACTCGCATCACTCGCCGGCAACACCGCCCAGGCCCGTGCCATCGCGGTGTGGGACCCCGACCAACAGGCCGGCCTGCTCACGTTTGAAAAACTGCCGGCCATCGCCGACGAGCAGGATTACCAGATCTGGGTGATCGACCCGGCCTACCAAAATCCCGTCAACGGCGGAGTGTTTCATGTCGCGCGCGACGGGAGCGTCTCGCTCGCCTTTCGTCCCGACCAGCCGGTCACCAGGGCCACGGCCTTTGCCATCAGCCTGGAGAAGAAAGGGGGCGTGCCCAAGGCGGAAGGACCGATCGTCCTGCTCGGCAAATTGCCCGAAATCTGAGCCGCACGGGTCGCACCGGAACGGTGCAAGCAAGTTTTTCCGGTCCCAACTTGGCTCTTGTCAGTCCTCAGGGCGGCGCAAGAATTCACCGGCAATGATCATCAAACCGAAGGTCCGCGGCTTCGTCTGCGTGACCGCCCACCCCACGGGTTGTTCCGCCCACATCCAGCAGCAGATTGATTACGTGAAGTCGAAGGGCCCGATCAGTTCCGGTCCCAAGAAGGTTCTCGTGATCGGCTCCTCCACCGGCTTCGGCCTGGGCTCCCGCATCACCGCCGCCTTCGGCTCCGGCGCCGCCACGCTCGGCATCTTTTTCGAGCGCCCCTCCGAAGAGGGCCGCCCCGCCACGCCCGGCTGGTATAACACCATCGCCTTCACCCAGGCCGCCCGCGCCGCCGGCCTCTACGCTAAGAACATCAACGGCGACGCCTTTTCCGACGATATCAAGAAGCAGGCCCTCGACACGATCGCCAAGGACCTCGGCCAGGTTGATCTCGTGGTCTATTCCCTCGCTTCGCCCCGCCGCCAGCACCCGCGCACCGGCGCCGTCCACAAGTCCACCCTGCAGCCCATCGGGGCACCCTACACCAACAAGACGGTTGATACCGACAAGGGCATCGTCAGCGAAGTCACCATCCAGCCTGCCGACGAAACCGGCATTGCCGACACCATCGCCGTCATGGGCGGCGAAGACTGGGAAATGTGGATGCAGGCTCTCAGCGACGCCAAGCTGCTCGCCCCCGGCGCCACCGCCGTCGCTTATTCCGACCTCGGGCCTGTGCATACCTGGCCGATTTACAAGGATG
>JAUPWC010000516.1 GCA_030916665.1 Verrucomicrobiota bacterium | reverse complement strand
TGAGAAGCGTATCGGCAACGAGACCATCAAGATCATCGGCGTGGCCCCGCTGCTGGTGGAGGCCTCGGAAGCCCGCATCAAATATGTGATCCCCCTGGCCAGGCAGCCCCAGCAGGAAAACCCGCAGGGCCGCTACGGCGTGGGCATCCAGCTTTTCGGGCGACTCAAAACCGGCGTCACCGCCGGACAGGCCGACGCCGAGGCCAAGACTTTGGAACAGCGTTACGTGGACGCGTCCCCGCCGCAGACCAAGGCGTTCGCCGAGCGCTCCGGCATGACCATGAACGTCGGCGGCGTGCAGGAGCAGCGCGTCCAGCCGGTGCGGACCACGCTTTACATCCTGCAGGGCGTCGTCGCCTTTGTGCTGCTCATCGGCTGCGTGAACGTGGCCAATCTGCTGCTCGTGCGTGCCAACGCCCGGCAGTCGGAACTCGCCATCCGCTCGGCCCTCGGCGCCGGCCGGTGGCTCATTGCCCGCCAGCTCATGCTGGAGAGCCTGCTGCTGACCGCACTCGGCGCCGTGCTCGGGTTGCTCGTGGCGTGGGGCGCGCTGCGCGCGAGCAATTTCTACCTGGCCAAGATGCTGCCGCAGTCGTTGCCCGCCACGCTCGACCTCCGCGTGCTCGGCTTCGCCATCGCGCTCACCGTGGTCATCGGGTTGCTGATCGGTTTGATCCCGGTCTTCCACATCCTGCGCACGAACCTCGCGGAAATCATCCAGAGCAGCTCGCGCAGCGCTTCTTCCGGCCGCGGCGTGCGCGCGCTGAGCAGCATCCTCGTGGTCGTGCAGGTGTCGGTGGCCTTGGTGCTCCTGACCGGCGCCGGCCTGCTGATCCACAGCTTCACCAAGGCCCTCGCCGTCAGCCCGGGATTCGACCCCAAGGGCGTGGTGACCGCCCGCATCATCATTCCGCAAGCCCACCGGGCCACGGCGGAATCGGCGGACAAATTCCAGGAGCTCCTGCGCCAAACCCTGATGGAGCTGCCGGGAGTGACCTCGGTGGCGCTCGCCGGGGCCACGCCGTTCCAAGGCGGCCTGCCGATCAACGCCTTCACCCTCGAACAGGACACCCTGCCGCCGGGTTCGCCGCAGCCCGGCGCTTTCCGCGTGCAGGTGACGCCGGGTTACGCCGAGACCCTCGGCCTGAAGCTGCTCGAGGGGCGCTTCTACGAGGAAGCGGACCGCGATCCCAAGCGCCGTGTCTTCGTCGTGGACGAGAGCTTCGCCAGGAAATTCTTCGCCGGCAAATCGGCGATTGGCGGGCGGTTCGCCTTCGGGCCGCGTCCCGAGAAACCCGAGGACTGGCCCACCATCATCGGCGTGGTGAAAGACATCCCCCACAACGGCGTGGAGGAGAAGAGCGGCAATCCGTTCATCTACCAGATTGTGCCGCAGGGGGCGCGGCCGGGCGGGGCGACGGTGTTCGTGCGCACCAGCCGGCCGGCGGAGGAGTTTATCCCGGTGTTGCGCGCCAAGGTGAAACAGCTCGATCCGACGATCTTCCTCTATGAGGCCGACTCGATGGAGAAGGTGGTCGGCTCGTCGTTCGACAACCGGCGCGCCGTGATGCTCCTGCTCGCGGCCTTCGCCGGGCTGGCGTTGTTCCTGTCGTCGCTGGGCATCTACGGCGTGCTGGCCTACGATGTTTCGCAGCGCACCCGCGAAATCGGTGTGCGCGGGGCCATCGGCGCCTCGCAGGGCCAGATCGTCGGGCTGATTTTGACGCAAGGCCTGTGGAAAGCGGGCCTCGGCGTCGTGATCGGTTTGGTCGGCTCATTCCTGCTCAGCCGCTACATGACAACCCTGCTCTTCGGCGTGGAGCCGACCGATCCCGTGGTCTATGTGGTCGGGGCGCTCGTGCTGATCGCCGTGGCACTGGTCGCGAGCTACCTGCCGGCGCGGCGCGCGGCGAAGATTGATCCGCTGGTCGCGTTGCGCGACGAGTGAGGAACTTTTTGTAGCAGGGCGGGGTCTCCGAACCCCGCCTGTTTGACACCGTGGGCGGTGAGCTTGCTCACGCCACGGACATCTTGTCACGGTGTGGCGCCAGCAAGCTGGCCGCCCACAGGGCACAATGGCGGGGTTCGGAGACCCCGCCCTACAACCCGAGGGCGCGCGCGAGGCTTCAAAGCTTCAGCGCGTCCGCCAGCTTGCTGGCGTCGCCGCCGCCGCCTTGGGCGTAGTCGGGCTTGCCGCCGCCTTTGCCACCGAGCTTGGCGGCGAGGGCGCCGATGAGCTTGCCGGCGGCGTGGCCGGCCTTGATGGCCTCGGGCGAGCAATAGGCGACCATGGCGACCTTGCCGTCGAAGAGGGCGCCGAGTTGCACGACGGCGCCGGCGCCGACCTTGTGCAGCACTTGGCTGCCGAGCGAGCGGAGCGCGTCCTGATTCTCGGCGGTGACGACGGCGGAAACCCACTTGAGGCCGTCCTTCTCGACGGGCTTGGCGGAGAGTTCCTCGGCGAGGCCGGCGGATTCCTTGGCTTGGTAGGCTTTCAGCTTTTGCTCCAGTTCCTTCTGGTGAGCGAGGAGCGACTCGAGCTTGGCGGTGACATCCTGCACCCCGGCGTTGAGGCGGGCGCTGACCGCCTTGAGGGCGGTTTCCTCGTGGGCGACGAAGTCGTAGGCGGGCTGGCCGGCGACGGCCTCGATGCGGCGGGTGCCGGCGGCGACGGCCATCTCGGCGACGACTTTGATCAGGCCGATCTCGCCGGTGGTGGCGACGTGCGTGCCGCCGCAGAG
>JAUPWC010000515.1 GCA_030916665.1 Verrucomicrobiota bacterium | reverse complement strand
AGCCATGCTCTCCTCGCGGGTCCAGAATGACCGGACTGTGGATTTTGCCATAGCAAGCGCTGATCACCTTCCCCTCCGCATCGAGCACCGAACGCACGCGGAAGATGAAATTGCGCCCGAGGACTTTCTCATCGATGAAGGTGGAAAGCGCTCCGGGGGAATTCCCCGTGCGGCGGGCGTTGTGCCAGCTCCATGAATTGAGATATCCGTCCAACGGCGCCTCGTAGGGCATCCTAAATTCGCTCCGCAAAGCCTGGTCCTGCTCGTGAACGAGGATGCCGTTCCCTTCGCCAGGGATTCGCAGGGGCAGGGTCCCCTCATAGTTAAGGTTATCCTCAACCGCACCGTGATAGAAGAATTCGAAATCCCGCTGCTCACCTGAGCCATGGGGCGGCAGCCAATCGCCCTTCTCCAAATCGTAACCCAACCAAACGTCGTTCGCCGGCAGGGACTGCCTCACCCGGGCCACATACATGGGCACCGGATTCTTTATGGCCCGCAGGACGATCGTGACCGTCTGATCCCGCGGCTCCCACACGTCGCCCTTGATGGCCAGGAAATGTCCCTCGAGACTCCCTGTCGGGTAATAGCCGGACTTGGTCGCGCCATAGGCGTAGATGAGGTAATTCGTGTGCCCCGTGAAGACAGCCCGGCCTTGCGCATCCGCGTCGATCCGCCTGTCGCCGGCGTTGTCGCTCGTATCGCCCAACCGCCCCCACGAAAGACCGAGGCTAGCGCCGGGGAGCGGCTCCCCCGTGTCCCCGACCGCCTGCCGGACAAGCCTGAACTCGGCACCCGGCGCGAGCAGGACCATGCAAGTCGCGAACAGAACAAGCAGCAGGCGGTTGAGAAACGTGCTCATGGTGCTCATGGTGATTTGAAACTGCCGGAAAACTTATGGAACGTAAGCGTCGCTTCGGGTGCCACCTTGACAGGATCGGAACTACGAGAGCTACGACCAGGATGGTATCGTAGTTACGAGAGCTACGAAGCGCCGGCCGGCTTCCAGGAAGCGGGCAGCAGCGGGGTGAGGTCGTCCTTGGTCGTCATCGCGGGCAGGCGGGTGAGCACGTCCGTGAGGTAAGCGTGGGGATTGTGGCCGTAGCGCTGGCAGGTGACGATCAGCGAGTAGAGCACGGCGGGACGATCCCCGGCGTCGGGGTGACCGACGAACAGCCAGTTCTTCGCGCCGAGCTTGCTCGGGCGGATGGCGTTCTCCACGGCATTGGTGTCCAGCCTGGTGTGGCTGTATTGGAGGTGCGCGGTGAGCGGCGCCCAGTGGCCGAGCAGGTAGGCGCAGGCCTTGCCCAACCCAGATGTGGGTAGCACCGGACCGGCCAGCAGCTCCTGCGCGAGGGTTTTGAGTTCGGCCAGTGGCTGGGCAAAATGCTCCTGCCGGAGCGCGGCGCGTTGGTCACCGACCTGCGCTTCGTCCCATTGGGTCTCGTGCTGGTAGAGTTGGGCGATCAGCCCGAGCGCCCGCGTGGTGTCGGCCGGGCGTTCGCCAGCGGCCTCAAAAAACTTCCGGCGGGCGTGCGCCCAGCAGCCGACCCACGCGACCTTGGGGTGCGTGCGCACGTAGTCCGGGTAGGCGGCGTAGCCGTCCGACTGGAGCACGCCCTCAAAGTCGCCGAGCAGGCGTTCGGCCTCCGCGTGTTTGCGGGATTGGCGCCACTCGAAGATGACGCCGCCTCCGGGTCGGCTCAGGGCCCAGAGATAACCCTGGGTGGTCATGCCGTCTTTGAGGTCGGGATCGTTGCACTTGACCGGGGTTTCATCGGCCTGCACGTAACCGCCTCGGAGCAGGTCGGCCTTCATGCGTTTGACCAACGGTTCGAGCAGCGCGGTGGCCGCTCCGACCCAGTCGCAGAGGTTCTGACGGGAGATCGGAGCGCCCCAGCGGGCCAGCATTTTCTCCTGCCGGTAGAGCGGCAGATGATCGCAATACTTGGCGGTGAGCGCCCAGGCGATCAGCCCGGCCGAGGCGAAGCCGCCGGGCACGACGCGGGCCGGCGCCGGAGCGAGCAGCGGGGCGCGGTTGCGATCCAAGCAGTGCCGATACTTCGGGCGCACGATCTCGCGCTTGAAGAGCCGGGGCGGCACCACGTCCACCTCGAAGGTGCGTTCCTCGCCGATGCGCTCATAGAGCGAGGGATCGGCCTGCACGGCCGGCGGCTCGATCACCACCGTCTCCTGCACCGGCAGGTGTGCGAAGCTCTCCGACGGCAGCGTGCGCTTCGGCGCCGGACCGCTCGCTCGCTCGTAGCTGATCGTCTCCGGCGGTCGCGGCGCGGCGGTGGCGAGCTTTTCGAGTTCGCCGAGTGCCAGGAGCGATTGCGCCCGGTCGAGCGTTTCGCTCTGGCCGCCACCGAAGAGCTTCTGTTTCAGCCAGGCGATCTGCGCCCGCAGCACCGCGATCTCCTGCTTCAGCAGGGGCACTTCATCAGAGCTGGTCGCGGTCGCGCTCACGGTGCTGCGCTGTGAGCAGAACGCGCACCAAAAGTTCCGCCCGGAGTGGATTATTTTTCGTCGCGCTCATACCACGGCTTCATCGAAGCACCCTTGAGATCGATGCCCCCGACGAGCAGCGCCAACGCCTCGGGCGCGAGGGAGAGTTTGGTTTTCTTTTCGCTCGGGGCGGGCCACGAAAAACGACCCTGCTCCAGACGCTTCGCCAGCACCCACACGCCCGTGCCGTCCCAATACAACAGCTTCAGCCGCGTGCGTTCCTTGTTGATGAAGACGAAGACGGCACCCTGCTTCGGGTCCTCGCCCAACTGCTCGCTCGCCGCCGTCCACAGCCCGTTGAACTGCTTGCGCATGTCCACCGGCGCGAGGGCCACGTAGATCTTGATCGCCGCCGGGAACGTCAGCATCGCTCAAGTCCT
>JAUPWC010000514.1 GCA_030916665.1 Verrucomicrobiota bacterium | reverse complement strand
CCAAGGGCCAGAAGGTCCAGGACGAGGCCGCCCCGCTCGCCAAGGCCTACCGCAACTGGTTCCTCGACTATGCCAGCTACGTCATCCTCGACCGCGCCGTCCCGCACATCGACGACGGTCTGAAGCCCGTGCAGCGCCGCGTGCTCCACACCCTCTGGGACATGGACGACGGCCGCTTCCACAAGGTCGCCAACGTCGTCGGCGCCACGATGAAGCTTCACCCGCACGGCGACGCCTCCATCGGCGCCGCGCTCGTGAGCATCGCCCAGCGCGGCTGGCTCATCGAGCCGCAGGGCAACTTCGGCAACACCCTCACCGGCGACGACGCCGCCGCGCCCCGCTACATCGAGGCCCGCCTCACGCCCTTCGCCCGCGAGGTCCTCTTCAACCCGAAGACCACCACCTGGCAGGCCAGCTACGACGGCCGCACCAAGGAGCCCGTCACCCTCCCCGCCAAGTTCCCCATCGTCCTCCTCGAAGGCGCCGACGGCATCGCGGTCGGCCTCTCCACCAAGGTCCTCCCGCACAACTTCAACGACCTCTGCCGCGCGGCGATCAACCACCTCCAGGGAAAAACCTTCCGCATCCTGCCCGACTTCCCCACGGGCGGCACCGCCGACTTCACGGAATACAACGACGGCGAACGCGGCGGCAAGGTGAAGGTCCGCGCCAAGATCGAGGAGCGTTCCAAATACCTCCTCGCCGTCACCGAGCTCCCCTACGGCGTCACCACCGAGTCGCTCATCGAGTCCATCCTCGCCGCCAACGCCAAGGGCAAGATCAAGGTCAAGCACGTGGACGACAACACGGCCGACAAGGTCGAGATCCTCATCCACCTCCCCGCCGGCGCCGAGGCCGACAAGGTCATCCAGCAGCTCTACGTGTTCACCAGCTGCCAGGTGCAGCTCAACCCCGCCGCCTGCGTTATCGTCCGCGACCCGACCACCGGCCAGGACAAGCCCGTCTTCACCGGCGTGCGCGACATCCTCAAGGCCAGCGCCGACGCCACCAAGGAGCTCCTCAAGCGCGAGCTCGAGATCAAGCTCGGCGAACTCGAGCAGCAGTGGCACTGGGACTCGCTGGAGCGCATCTTCATCGAGGAGCGCATCTACCGCCTCATCGAGAAATCCAAGACCTGGGAATCCGTCCTCGAGGAAATCCGCGGCGGCCTGAAGCCCTTCCTCAAGCAGCTCAAGCGCGAGGTCACCGACGACGACATCGTCCGCCTCACCGAGATCCGCATCAAGCGCATCTCCGCCTACAACCGCTTCCAGGCCGACGAGGCCATGAAGAAGATCGAGGAAGGCATCAAGGAGACCAAGGGCCACCTCAAGAAGCTCACCGAATACGCCGTCGCCTGGTTCGAGATGCTCGCCGAGAAATACGGCAAGGGCGTGAAGCGGAAGACCAGCTACGACGAGATCGAGCAGATCGACGCCGCCGCCGTCGTCTCCGCCAACCAGCGCCTCTACGTCAACCGCGAGGACGGCTTCATCGGCCTCAACTGGCGCCAGCACGAGTACGTGCAGGAGTGCACCATCCTCGACAGCGTGCTCACCATCATGGGCGACGCCTCGCTCAAGGTCACGAAGGTCGCCGACAAGACCTTCATGGGCCGCGATATTCGCCACGTCGCCATCTGGCCCAAGGACGGCGACACGAAGTTCTACACGATGGTCTATCGCGACGGCCCCGAGGGAAAGTGCTACGCCAAGCGCTTCCAGATCGGCGGTCTCTCCCGCGACAAACTCTACCCCCTCGCCAAGACCGAAGGCTCGAAGCTCATCTGGCTCGACGTCGCCGAGAAGGAGAAAGACATGCCCAAGTCCATCCATGTCTCCCTCGACGGCCGCAGCGGCGCCCGCGTCCGCGAGCTCGACTTCGACCTCACGCCCGTGCCTGTCTCCACGAGAACTTCCAAAGGTCTCTTGGTCACCAAGTGGGCGATCAAGGAAGTGAAGGTCAACGACCTGTCTCTGAAGTAAGGTAGGGCGAGGCCTCCGGACGAGCCGAACTGCACTGGAGGGCCCAGCTCCCGCTGGGCCGTGCCTTTGTCCACCCTTACCCCACCACCAGCGCCTCACCCCTTTTTGCCGCCGACAGCTTTTTCATCAACTCCGGAACCAGCTTCTTCAGATCAGCGATATCATTTGTCGCACAGCGCAGCACCACCACCGCGATGGCATAGGCCGCCAGCTTCTGCTGCTTGGGCAGATTCTTGTCCACCGTCAGGAAAACCTCGAACCCGGCCGTCACCGCCCGGGTCAGGAGCGCACCGTTCTTGAGTCCAGACCACCCCATTTTCGGTGCGGTGCTCACGTCGTGTCCGACAAGGTCGCGGCCCAATCGGGCCGGCAGACACTCATCGAGCAGGATGCGCATGAGGCTTACTTTTCCGCCACCGCCATGGCATGCGCCTTGGCCTCAGCCAGAAGCTGATGCGCCTGCTCGGCCGTCACCGTGGGGAAATCCTCGAGGAAGTCGGCCAACGGATGTCCGCCATCCAGATAGTCGAAAAGCGACTGCACCGGCACCCGAGTCCTGGCAAAGCAGGGCGCCCCGCTCATGATCTCGGGATCAACGGTGATGACGCTCGGCTTCATGCCACCACCCTACCCCGCCGCCCCACCCTCGCAAGTTTCGATTCCACCGATTCACACCCTTTCACTCTCCCTCTCACATTCCCCTAATTTGCCGCGGAGCGGCAAATTGTGACTCATCGTCCGTGGCCGGATAGTCGTCATTCGGCTAAGGTCTGCGGGTGCAAGAATCCAAGCAACCCATCCGCACCGGCTTCGCAATCTTCTGCCCCACCGTATTTCAAGGCACCATGCCCGCCTGCTACGAAAGCGACTACCCAGTAGTCTTCGCCACCGAGCGCGAGGCCCAACGCGAGATTGCCGACCACCAGCTCATCCGCATCCAGCAATTTCTGGACGGCGAGCGCGACTTCGACGACGCCATCACGACCGACGAATACGTTCTACCCGTTAGCGTCTGGCCTGACGGCAGCATTGCCACCGAATGGGGCCGGCGCTATGGAAAGCAGGAGTGACTATTTCTGAAAAACCTCGGCCCTATGCATGGACAGAAATTTCTCGTCAGGCAGCACCGCATCCTTCGACAAGCGCAAGGCCTCGCCTTCATAGGCCGAGAAATTCTCGGCCACTGCACGTTGCGGCAGCGCTGACTTCAGCTGTTTGGACATTCTGAGCCGCAAATCGCCGTCGAAGGTGATGAGCCCGACGTCGAATGCGGCGTCGTGCAGTCTG
>JAUPWC010000052.1 GCA_030916665.1 Verrucomicrobiota bacterium | reverse complement strand
GCTCTGAGGAGCGATAAACGATGTTCGAGAGGTTCACCGACCGCGCGCGGCGGGTTGTCGTCCTGGCTCAGGAAGAAGCCCGGATGCTCAACCACAACTACATCGGCACCGAGCACATCCTCCTCGGGCTGATCCACGAGGGCGAGGGCGTCGCCGCCAAGGCGCTGGAGTCCCTCGGCATCTCGCTGGAGGCGGTGCGCTCCCAAGTCGAGGAGATCATCGGCCAGGGGCAGCAGGCCCCATCCGGGCACATCCCCTTCACTCCGCGGGCCAAGAAGGTCCTCGAGCTCTCGCTGCGCGAGGCGCTGCAACTGGGCCACAACTACATCGGAACCGAGCACATCCTGCTCGGGCTGATCCGCGAGGGCGAGGGCGTCGCCGCGCAGGTACTGGTCAAGCTCGGCGCCGACCTCAACCGCGTGCGCCAGCAGGTGATCCAGCTGCTCGCCGGCTACCAGGGCAAGGAGCCCGCCGCGGCCGGTGGCCCGGCCGAGGGCACCCCGAGCACGTCCCTGGTGCTCGATCAGTTCGGCCGCAACCTCACGCAGGCCGCCAGAGAGGGCAAACTCGACCCGGTCATAGGCAGGGAGAAGGAGATCGAGCGGGTGATGCAGGTGCTGTCGCGGCGCACCAAGAACAACCCCGTGCTGATCGGCGAGCCGGGTGTCGGCAAGACCGCCGTGGTCGAGGGCCTGGCGCAACTGATCGTGCGCAACGAGGTTCCCGAGACCCTCAAGGACAAGCAGTTGTACACCCTGGACCTCGGCTCGCTGGTGGCCGGTTCGCGTTACCGCGGAGACTTCGAGGAGCGGCTCAAGAAGGTCCTCAAGGAGATTCGTACCCGCGGCGACGTGATCCTGTTCATCGACGAGATGCACACCCTCGTCGGGGCCGGCGCAGCCGAGGGGGCTATCGACGCCGCGAGCATCCTCAAGCCGATGCTGGCACGAGGAGAGCTGCAGACCATCGGTGCCACCACCCTCGATGAGTACCGCAAGTACGTCGAGAAGGACGCCGCCCTCGAGCGCCGCTTCCAGCCGATCCAGGTCAACGAGCCCTCACTGGCCCACACCATCGAGATCCTCAAGGGCCTGCGCGACCGCTACGAGTCCCACCACAAGGTGACCATCACCGACGCCGCACTCGTGGGCGCGGCCACCATGGCCGACCGCTACATCAACGACCGCTACCTGCCCGACAAGGCGATCGACCTCATCGACGAGGCCGGCGCCCGGCTGCGCATCCGCCGGATGACCGCCCCGCCGGACCTGCGCGAATTCGATGACCGGATCGCCAACGTTCGCCGCGACAAGGAGTCCGCGATCGACGCGCAGGACTTCGAGAAGGCCGCCCGGCTGCGCGACGACGAGAAGCGCCTCATGGCCGAGAAGGCCGAGCGGGAGAAGGAGTGGAAGGCCGGCGACCTCGACGTCGTGGCCGAGGTCGACGAGGAGCTCATCGCCGAGGTGCTGGCCACCGCCACCGGGATCCCGGTGTTCAAGTTGACCGAGGAGGAGTCCCAGCGGCTCCTGCGTATGGAGACCGAGCTGCACAAGCGGGTGATTGGCCAGGAGCAGGCGATTCACGCGTTGTCGCAGGCGATCCGGCGCACCCGGGCGGGTCTGAAGGACCCCAAGCGCCCCGGCGGCTCGTTCATCTTCGCGGGCCCCTCCGGCGTCGGCAAGACCGAGCTTTCCAAGACCCTCGCCGAGTTCCTGTTCGGCGACGAGGACGCGCTGATCGCCTTGGATATGAGCGAGTACTCCGAGAAGCACACCGTCTCGCGGCTGTTCGGCTCTCCCCCCGGCTACGTCGGCTACGAAGAGGGTGGCCAGCTGACCGAGAAGGTGCGGCGCAAGCCGTTCTCCGTGGTGCTGTTCGACGAGGTCGAGAAGGCCCACCCGGACATCTTCAACTCGCTGCTGCAGATCCTCGAGGACGGCCGCCTGACCGACTCCCAAGGCCGGATGGTCGACTTCAAGAACACCGTCATCATCATGACCACCAACCTGGGCACGCGGGACATCTCCAAGGGTCAAAACCTCGGCTTCGCCAACGCCGACGACACCAAGACCTCCTACGAGCGCATGAAGGCCAAGGTCAACGACGAACTCAAGGCTCACTTCCGGCCCGAGTTCCTCAACCGGATCGACGACATCATCGTGTTCCACCAACTCACGCGTGACGAGATCGTGGAGATCGTCGACCTGATGGTGGCGCGCCTCGACGAACGGCTGCGGGACAAGGACATGGGCATCGAACTCACCCAGCCCGCCAAGGAGCTGCTGGCCAAACGCGGCTACGACCCGGTGCTGGGGGCCCGGCCCTTGCGCCGAACCCTGCAGCGCGAGATCGAGGACGCGTTGAGCGAGAAGATTCTGTTTGGCGAGTTGAAGCCTGGGCAGATCGTCGTGGTCGGCGTCGAGGGCGAAGGGGACAGCGCCGAGTTCACCTTCGTTGGTGAGGCCAAGGCGGAGATTGCCGATGTGCCGCCGATCGTGGCCGAAGGGACGGGTACGGCCGAGTAGCCACCCCACCGGCGCCGGGCTTTCGCTGGGGTGGCCTCCCGGCTGCTAGGGCGTTTGTCCGTGGGGACGGTTCGGCGTGCGCTTTTTGCCTTCACGCAGCCGGGAGGCCACCCCAGTTTCCGCCCGGCTCAGGTCGCGGGAGGCCGGCCCGGCTTTCCGTGACCGGCGAGCGGGGCGGAGCGGGGGCGTCCCG
>JAUPWC010000513.1 GCA_030916665.1 Verrucomicrobiota bacterium | reverse complement strand
TTCTACGGCACGTTTGAAGGCGCGCTGAAAGGTCTGGTCATACATGTGATGGCGACGCACGACACCGCTCCGTGGATCGGTCGAATGCGTGTGCTGCGCAAAAACCCAGAACCACGGCCAGGAATGCCCGGCGCGCGGATACTTCCGCTCAAGGGCGTCGGGAAGCGCAACGCCGCTGCGGCCCTCGGCCTGGTCCTTCAGCCACCATGCCCGTGCACGCGACAGCTGCTCGCGCAGGCTGGGTGCCAAGCTCTCGGGTAACATCAAGGCCCGATCCTTGGAGCCCTTGCCCTCCCGCACGATGATCGTGCCGTGATCGAAATCCAGATCCTTGACCCGCAGTTGCAAACCCTCACTGATCCGCATGCCCGTTCCATACAGAAGCTGGGCGAACAAACGATGCTCGCCTTCCAGAAAACCGAGGATGCGAACCACTTCATCCGGGGTCAGCACCACCGGCAAGCGCCGCGACGGCCGAGGTCTTCCGATCTCCTGAAGCCAGGGCAGATCCGTGCACAGCACCTTGCCGTAGAAGAACAGCAAGGCCGCCAATGCCTGACGATGCGTGGAGACCGAAACCTTGCGCTCGTTCGCCAGCCAGGACAGAAATGCCTCGACTTCGCTGCTGCCCAAGGTTGCCGGGTGACGCACTCCGTGGAAACGGATGAAGGCACGAACCCAGTGGACATACGCCTGTTCGGTTCGTAAGCTGTAATGCAAGTAGCGTATGCGCTCACGCAACTGGTCCAGAACCTTGACCGAACGCAGCGGTGGTAACGGCGCAGTGGCGGTTTTCATGGCTTGTTATGACTGTTTTTTTGTACAGTCTATGCCTCGGGCATCCAAGCAGCAAGCGCGTTACGCCGTGGGTCGATGTTTGATGTTATGGAGCAGCAACGATGTTACGCAGCAGGGCAGTCGCCCTAAAACAAAGTTAGATGCACTAAGCACATAATTGCTCACAGCCAAACTATCAGGTCAAGTCTGCTTTTATTATTTTTAAGCGTGCATAATAAGCCCTACACAAATTGGGAGATATATCATGAAAGGCTGGCTTTTTCTTGTTATCGCAATAGTTGGCGAAGTAATCGCAACATCCGCATTAAAATCTAGCGAGGGCTTTACTAAGCTTGCCCCTTCCGCCGTTGTCATAATCGGTTATGGCATCGCATTTTATTTTCTTTCTCTGGTTCTGAAATCCATCCCTGTCGGTGTTGCTTATGCAGTCTGGTCGGGACTCGGCGTCGTCATAATTACAGCCATTGCCTGGTTGCTTCATGGGCAAAAGCTTGATGCGTGGGGCTTTGTAGGTATGGGGCTCATAATTGCTGCCTTTTTGCTCGCCCGATCCCCATCGTGGAAGTCGCTGCGGAGGCCGACGCCATGGTGACGGTGTTCGGCATTCTGAATCTCACCGAGGACTCCTTCTTCGATGAGAGCCGGCGGCTAGACCCCGCCGGCGCTGTCACCGCGGCGATCGAAATGCTGCGAGTCGGATCAGACGTCGTGGATGTCGGACCGGCCGCCAGCCATCCGGACGCGAGGCCTGTATCGCCGGCCGATGAGATCAGACGTATTGCGCCGCTCTTAGACGCCCTGTCCGATCAGATGCACCGTGTTTCAATCGACAGCTTCCAACCGGAAACCCAGCGCTATGCGCTCAAGCGCGGCGTGGGCTACCTGAACGATATCCAAGGATTTCCTGACCCTGCGCTCTATCCCGATATTGCTGAGGCGGACTGCAGGCTGGTGGTTATGCACTCAGCGCAGCGGGATGGCATCGCCACCCGCACCGGTCACCTTCGACCCGAAGACGCGCTCGACGAGATTGTGCGGTTCTTCGAGGCGCGGGTTTCCGCCTTGCGACGGAGCGGGGTCGCTGCCGACCGGCTCATCCTCGATCCGGGGATGGGATTTTTCTTGAGCCCCGCACCGGAAACATCGCTGCACGTGCTGTCGAACCTTCAAAAGCTGAAGTCGGCGTTGGGGCTTCCGCTATTGGTCTCGGTGTCGCGGAAATCCTTCTTGGGCGCCACCGTTGGCCTTCCTGTAAAGGATCTGGGTCCAGCGAGCCTTGCGGCGGAACTTCACGCGATCGGCAATGGCGCTGACTACGTCCGCACCCACGCGCCTGGAGATCTGCGAAGCGCAATCACCTTCTCGGAAACCCTCGCGAAATTTCGCAGTCGCGACGCCAGAGACCGAGGGTTAGATCATGCCTAGCATTCACCTTCCGGCCGCCCGCTAGCGGACCCTGGTCAGGTTCCGCGAAGGTGGGCGCAGACATGCTGGGCTCGTCAGGATCAAACTGCACTATGAGGCGGCGGTTCATACCGCGCCAGGGGAGCGAATGGACAGCGAGGAGCCTCCGAACGTTCGGGTCGCCTGCTCGGGTGATATCGACGAGGTTGTGCGGCTGATGCACGACGCTGCGGCGTGGATGTCCGCCAAGGGAACGCCCGCCTGGGACGTCGCGCGGATCGACCGGACATTCGCGGAGACCTTCGTCCTGAGATCCGAGCTCCTAGTCGCGAGTTGCAGCGACGGCATCGTCGGCTGTTGCACCTTGTCGGCCGAGGATCCCGAGTTCTGGCCCGACGCCCTCAAGGGGGAGGCCGCATATCTGCACAAGCTCGCGGTGCGACGGACACATGCGGGCCGGGGTGTCAGCTCCGCGCTGATCGAGGCTTGCCGCCATGCCGCGCGAACGCAGGGGTGCGCCAAGCTGCGGCTCGACTGCCACCCGAACCTGCGTGGCCTATACGAGCGGCTCGGATTCACCCACGTCGACACTTTCAATCCCGGCTGGGATCCAACCTTCATCGCAGAACGCCTAGAACTCGAAATCTAACGTCCGTTCGGGCATCGAGGTCCATGTCGGGGTGGGACGGGCCCGTGGCTTCAAGATCACTTGCAGTCCGACCGCGATGTCTTGGTTGCGCGAGAGGTTGTCGATATCCTCCACTTCCATCATCAACCCTGGATAATGCCGCCGCCGTCATCGCCGCCGACGCCCGTGCCGGGCTTTTCGGGCCTGTCAGGCTTGCTCGGCCTTCAGCCTGCCTGGGCGAGATCTCCGGCGGACGGATTAACGGCGGAGCTTCGCCGCCTTTCGTGCGTGTGAAGGCCGAAGATAGTTCTCTCAAAAACATCCGTTTATGAGAGATACCAAATGTCATTTTCAGAAGACGACTGCACCAGTTGATTGGGCGTAATGGCTGTTGTGCAGCCAGCTCCTGACAGTTCAATATCAGAAGTGATCTGCACCAATCTCGACTATGCTCAATACTCGTGTGCACCAAAGCGAGGTGAGCATGGCGACGGACACCCCACGGATTCCAGAACAAGGCGTGGCCACTCTGCCTGATGAGGCTTGGGAGCGTGCGCGCCGTCGTGCGGAGATCATCAGTCCGTTGGCGCAGTCGGAGACGGTCGGGCACGAAGCGGCCGATATGGCGGCTCAGGCGCTGGGCTTGTCTCGGCGCCAGGTATACGTTCTGATCCGGCGTGCCCGGCAAGGCAGCGGCCTCGTGACGGATCTGGTGCCCGGCCAGTCCGGTGGAGGTAAAGGTAAGGGGCGCTTGCCGGAACCGGTCGAGCGCGTCATCCACGAGCTACTGCAAAAGCGGTTCCTGACCAAGCAGAAGCGCAGCCTAGCGGCCTTTCACCGCGAAGTCACTCAGGTGTGCAAGGCTCAAAAACTGCGAGTGCCGGCGCGCAATACCGTGGCCTTACGGATCGCTAGCCTTGACCCGCGCAAGGTCATCCGCCGGCGGGAAGGCCAGGATGCCGCTCGTGACCTACAAGGTGTTGGCGGCGAGCCTCCTGCCGTGACCGCGCCGCTGGAGCAGGTGCAGATAGACCATACGGTCATCGACCTGATCGTGGTCGATGACCGCGACCGGCAACCTATTGGCCGCCCGTACCTGACCCTCGCCATCGACGTGTTCACCCGCTGCGTGCTCGGCATGGTCGTCACGCTGGAAGCGCCGTCTGCCGTTTCGGTTGGCCTGTGCCTCGTGCATGTCGCCTGCGACAAGCGCCCTTGGCTGGAAGGACTGAACGTGGAAATGGATTGGCAGATGAGCGGCAAGCCCTTGCTGCTCTACCTAGACAACGCGGCCGAGTTCAAGAGCGAGGCCCTGCGCCGGGGTTGCGAGCAGCATGGCATCCGGCTGGACTATCGCCCGCTGGGACAGCCGCACTATGGCGGCATCGTGGAACGGATCATCGGCACGGCGATGCAGATGATTCACGACGAACTGCCGGGAACGACCTTCTCCAACCCTGACCAGCGCGGCGACTACGATTCCGAAAACAAGGCCGCCCTGACGCTGCGCGAGCTAGAGCGCTGGCTCACATTGGCGGTCGGCACCTACCACGGTTCGGTGCACAACGGCCTGCTCCAACCGCCGGCCGCGCGCTGGGCCGAGGCCGTGGCGCGTGTCGGCGTACCGGCCGTCGTCACACGCGCTACTTCGTTCCTGGTCGATTTTCTGCCGATCCTCCGGCGCACGCTGACCCGCACCGGCTTTGTCATCGACCACATCCACTACTACGCCGATGCGCTCAAGCCGTGGATTGCGCGGCGTGAACGCTGGCCGTCCTTTCTGATCCGGCGCGATCCGCGCGACATCAGCCGTATCTGGGTCCTGGAACCGGAGGGACAGCATTACCTGGAAATTCCCTACCGTACCTTGTCGCATCCGGCTGTCACCCTCTGGGAACAACGGCAGGCGCTGGCGAAACTGCGGCAGCAAGGGCGCGAACAGGTGGATGAGTCGGCGCTGTTCCGCATGATCGGCCAGATGCGTGAGATTGTGACCAGCGCGCAGAAGGCCACACGCAAGGCGCGGCGTGACGCGGATCGCCGCCAGCACCTCAAGACATCAGCTCGGCCGGACAAG
>JAUPWC010000512.1 GCA_030916665.1 Verrucomicrobiota bacterium | reverse complement strand
CAATGAACCGCGCTTGGTCCGCCTGATGAATAAACACCTCTTCCAACAGGCAACTCACCCGGTTGTTCTTGGCCACTTTCTTCAAATAATCGGCGTATTCTTGGATCATCTCCACCCGCATGGCGGAGATGGGCCCCAAATCGCGGCAGGTAGCCCGCAACTGCCAGAGTGGTTCCCGGTAGCGGAAGTTCTGCGACACCATGACCATGCCGGAGGTCTCGCGCGCGACCTTGGCCAATTCCAGGGCTGCGGTGTAGCTGTCCGAAAGCGGTTTCTCGACCAGCACTCGCTTGCCCGCCCGCAGCGCCTGAATCGCCAACGGAACGTGAACTTGGTGCGGTGCCGAGATGATGACGGCGTCGTAATCGCCTTTGAGGGCTTCCGCATAGTTGGTGTAGCTCTGCATCGCCCGTCCATGCTTGAGATGGAAAGCGTCCAATGCCTCCTGCGAGCGACTGACCACCCCGCCCAGTTTCCAGGCCCCCGATTTCTCATAGAAAGGAACCCATGAGGAAGCCCATCCCGCGGTACCAACTTGTAAGGCGATTTTCATGGGATTGGGATGCAGGGCTGGGTTCAGGCAATCATGCGCCGGATCGCGGCGATGCCGATTTCGGCTTCCGGCTCAGTTTTCACCTTCTCGAGAATCAAATAGGCTTGGGGGCAGTTCTGTTTGATGACCTTCAACACCGGGGCCCAATCAACGTGTCCCTCCAGAAACGGGACTTCGTTCACATGGATGTGCGTGCCGGGCTGCGCACCCAGGTTCTTGAGATGCACCGACTCGTAATGCCCCTGCAGCTGCTCACAGATTCGCAGCAGCCGGGCCGTCGGATGCCACAATTCCGAGAACGCCAGGAAATTGCACAGATCGAGCGTGACCATCAGTCGCTTCGAGCAGAGCCGGCTCTTCAACTGCAGGAACCGCTCCGGGGTGTTGATCGCGCATTGCACATGCGGCTCGATCGTGAGGTTCACGCCCGCCGCCTCGCAGAGGGCCACCCATGGCTCCAACTTGACGGCGATCTCGTCAAGGACGGATTCGGTGAAATTGTCCGGATGGCTGCCCGCATAGCCCGAGGGATGCCGATTGCCACCGTTGATCACGAGATCGCGGCAGCCTGTGGCCGCCACCAACGGAATAGCGGCCGCGAGTATCTTCTCCTGATTCGATCGCTCCGCCGCATCGGTGAGCAACGGATTGAAGCCATACGCGGCAATCTGGCAGGGTTCGAGTTGGACGGAACGCAGGGCTCTCAGCTTTTCCTGACCACCTTCAGCCGCCAGATCGCTGGCATTGAAGGATACTCCGTCCACTTTTAGCTTTTGGGCAATCCGGATGGAGTCAGGGCCACAGACAAGTCCTAGTTTCATAGAGCAACGGTAAATGAGACGCCGCGAAGATGCGGTTGTTAGCAAGCGGGGTTAAGGGGAAAAGCGGAGACACCAATAGGTTCGCGCCGTTGAGGGACAGCGTGGGTGCGAACATAGTGTCCGCAATGCCACGGACCATTTTATTGAAAAGCTGGGTGCGCTCGTCAGGTTTTCCAAATCTGCGCCGCGTCTTAGGCGGGAGGGCGCTCCCGCATTGAATTACCGGCGGTCCAGGCCGCGGCATCCACATAGGTGGTGGTCGGTTTGGCAGGCAAGCCTCGCTCATTGTGCTCCACCATGCTGATCAGCTGGCGAGCAGCGACCTCGCCCACCGTAACCGCATCAATCTGCAGACCGCTAAAGGATTTCGTTCGCGAGTCTTTGGAATAGAGTGCAACGCCGATCTTGTTGCGATTCGCCAACCCGCATTTATCCAAGGCGATCACGACCTGATAGTCTCCGGTGACAATTACATCCGGCTTGTAGCGGCGGAGCCAGCGCAGGAACTTCTCTTCGGTCAAAGTGTTGTCGTCGAAGAACAGTGGCGGGATTTCCGCGAATGACGGTTTCCGGGTCCGCTGAGCGAGAAACGCACCCAACCGCTGGTGGTTTGTCCGATCATCGACCGACTCCCGCATTACCAGCGCGGGCCGTTGATATTTCAGTCGGTCCAGTTGCGCCATCATCGCCGTAATGCCAGCGGCATGGTCGTCAATCACCCGATGGACATTCAACGCCGCATGCGAATAATCAAGGCTCACTACGGCAAACTTCTCCCAATCTACATCCAACGTAGGGCTCAGCGGCATTGGAGCGATGAGGACGCCCTGCACGTTTTGCGTCCAAAGTATCTGACTGAGGCGGCGGCCTGACAGTCCTTTCTCAAAAATGTTTACCGCTTCAAAAAGATAGCCCCGGTTGTAGGCAACCTGTTGCGCTCCGCTGAAGCAGCCGGTTGTGTAGTTTGCGCTGACCCAACGGGTGGGGTCTTTGGGATTGTCGTGCAGAAAAGCAATCTTCGCCCGCGCTTTAAGCAGATTCTTCCTGCGGCGTTGCCTCATCAGGGCCGAGACGAGCGGATCGGGTCGGTATTCCAGCTGCCGTGCCACCGCCAGAATTCTCTGTTTGGTGTGTTCCGAAATGATTGGCGAGTCCCGCAGAGCCAGTGACACAGTCATCTGTGAGACCTTGGCGATTGAAGCTATGTCTTTCTGGTTACTCATGTATAGTATTTAAGTGTTCAATCTCAAACTGCCCGTGCGCCTCCTTGTTGAGAAGTAGCCTGTAGAGGCAAGGTCGTCGATATACTCCAGCCGTGCACGCACAGGCATTTGATTTTGAGGTGGACCCAGTAGATTGGACAGCGGATCGGGTAAAATAAGTTAAGATAAGTGAGGGGCGCAGGGTGATGGTCGAAGCTCCTCTCCCGCACTGGATGGGTTGTTGGCGGATGAGTGCATGGGTTTCAAGCGCTGAGGGCGACCGGCAGGTCGCGGCGGTAGACTTCCATCGGCGTGAAGTGGCGGCCGTCGCGATCATGGACGCTGTGCGGACGCTGCTCGTTGTAGAAGCGGAAGAAGGCGGCGAGGTTGGTCTCGGCCTCGACTTGCGAGCGGTAGCTCTTGAGGTAGATCTCGTCATGCTTGACAGTGCGCCACAGTCGCTCGACGAAGACGTTGTCGAGGCAGCGGCCCTTGCCGTCCATGGACAGCTTCACGCCGGCCGCGAGCAGCGGCTGGGTAAACTCGGCGGAGGTGAACTGGCAGCCCTGGTCGGTGTTGAAGATCTCCGGGGTGCCATACCGGCCCATCGCACGCTGCACCGCCCGCACGCAGAAGCCGGCATCGAGGGTGTTCGACAGTTCCCAGGCCAGGACCGCCCGGCTATGCCAGTCGAGCACCGCGCAGAGGTAGATGAAGTCACCGTGGATCGGCACGTAGGTGAGGTCCATCGCCCAGACCTGGTTGGGCCGCTCGACCGCCAGCCGGCGCATCAGATACGTGAAAAGCAGCTGAGACGGGTGTTTTCGGGAGAGGTTGGGCTCCCGATAAATGGTCTCCAGGCCCATTGGGCGCATGAGCCGCTGCACCCGCTTGCGGTTCACGGCGTGGCTTTGCCGGCGCAGCCAACGGGCCATCTGGCGCGACTCGAAGAACGGATACGCCAGATAGTTCCCGTCGATCACCCGCATCAGGCGCAGGTTCGAGTCGGACTCGGATTGCGGCTGGTGATAGTAGCTGGCCCGGGCCAAGCCAAGCAGGGCGCACTTCCGGGTGACTGGCAGCTTGGGGTGGTGCGTTTCGATCATTCGGCGGTGTTCCTCAACGCTCGATCTGGCCAGCTTTTTGAGCCAACCCCAGTTCCATCCTAAGCCGGTCGATCTCCTCGTAGAGCTCATTCTCCCGCTCCATCGCGGCGGCACCAGCCTGCGGCATGCTGGCGAGCACCTCAGGCAGGCGTTCGGCCACTTCCTTCTTCCACTGACTGACCTGCACCGGATGCACGCCACGCTTGGCGGCAATAGCGTGAAGCGGCTTGAACTGGGCACTGTGCTGACGACGTTCCTTCGACATGGGATCGTTCTCCTGAGTTTAGCTTAACGTTCCGCGGTGTCCGACTTTCGCGGTCCTCCTCATAATGCCGGGCCCGTATGTCCCGGCGACACCACGGTCATTTGAGTGACGATAAAACAACCGTCTGATGGTTTTGCGGTCTCAAGTCGCTGCATTATTATGAAATGCCCCTATCATCGCTGCGACTGTCGCTGCCATTCTGGCTTGTTGCCGGTCTGATCGGGACGCTGTTCGGCCCTTCCCCCGCGGGGGGCTATACGGTTGAAATCAAGCACCAGGCCAAGTTCTCAGGAATAGAAACGTACCGCTCCGCCGCGCAAAAGCCCGACTCCAATATTGCCGAAGCGGTTTCCTGGGCCAGCTTCACCATCACCGAGCCAGTCGAGGTCAAAGTGACGGTGCCAGAGGGCCAAATTCGCGAGGCGCGGATCCTACCGAGCAGCAGAGACATTGTCGTGAAGATCCGTGATGGAGCGGCGCACTTCACGCTGCGCGAATCAGGACAGTTTTATCTGGAGATCAATGGCGAATCAAAGCATCCGCTGTTTATCTTTGCCGATCCGCTCGAAAGCAACACTCCGACCGCGAATGATCCTGGCGTGATTTACTTCGGCCCCGGCGAGCATCATCTGGGGGACCGGTTCATCGAACCGCGCGCCGGACAAATCGTCTACCTCGCTGCCGGAGCCGTGGTTCATGGCCGCATCAAGGTGATACACGCCCCGAACGTCACGATCCGTGGTCGCGGCATTCTGCGCGGCGGACATTTGCCCGGCAACCCGCCGAACACATACACCGTCCCCCACGCGATCGAGGCCGACCAAGCCAGCACGGGCGTCACCATCGAGGGCATCACGATCGTCGAATCACCCCACTACCAGATTCTTCTCCGGGGTGACGACTGCGT
>JAUPWC010000511.1 GCA_030916665.1 Verrucomicrobiota bacterium | reverse complement strand
CGGCGGAGGAGCGCTCCTGGGAGGTGCCCATGGAGTAGCCGTTGTTCTCGACGATGAAAATCACCGGCAGCTGCCAGAGAGCCGCGAGATTGTAGGATTCGTGGACCGCGCCCTGGTTGACCGCGCCGTCACCCATGAACGCCATGCAGGCGCCCTTGCGGCCCTGGTATTTGAGGGCGTAGGCGATGCCGGTGCCGAGCGGGATCTGCCCGCCGACGATGCCGTGGCCGCCCCAGAAACGGCGGGAAGGGTCGAAGTAGTGCATCGAGCCGCCCTTGCCCTTGGAGCAGCCGGTGTATTTGCCGTAGTTCTCGGCCATCATCTCGTTCATGCCCATGCCGACGGCGAGACCGTGGCCGTGGTCGCGGTAGGCGGTGATGATGTGGTCGTCATCACCCATGACGGAGACGCAGCCGATGGCGACGGATTCCTGTCCGATGTAGAGGTGGAGGAAGCCGCCGATCTTGCCGCCCGCCTGGTAACTGCGGAGGCAGCGCTCCTCGAAGCGGCGGATGCGCACCATGTCGCGGTAGAGCGCGATCAGCTCGTCGTGACCGAGCTTGGCGTTGATGGGTGCCGTGCGGGCGTTGTAGCCGGAATCTTCAGCTTTTTTGGAGGAGGCGGATTTCTTGCTCACGGGAAATGCTTTGAGTTTAAAACAATATCAGGACGAAGGATTCCGTCTTTTAGGCAAAGGCGGGCGATGACAAGCGAAAGTTTTGGCAGTGGCGCAGTTGCCACAGAGCCTCACTTGCCCGCGACGACCTGCTCGATGGTGATCTTGATCGGCGAAACCGAGCAATCCGCTCTCAGAGAGACAAATCCGTCGCGGTATTGGTCGAAGATCGGCCACAGCGCGGCGGCGTCGGTCTCGGGAATTTCGAGGTGCCTGATGGCCTCGCGGGAGTGAAAGGCGAAGCGGCCCTCGCTGATGTCGGGCGGCAGGGTGGCGAGCGGGCGCTTGCAGCGGAACAGAAACATCAGCCAGTGCGTCTCTCCCTGATAGGCTTTCTCCGCGATCATGGCGAACAGATGCATCTCCTCCTCCCGCACGATCAGACCAGTTTCCTCGTGGGTCTCGCGCACGGCGCATTGGAGCGGCGATTCGCCGGTGGCCATCTCCAGCTTGCCGCCGATGGGCGACCAGATGCCGAGATTCGGCGGCTTGGCGCGCAGCATGAGCAGCTGCTCGCCGGCGTGGTTCTCGATGAAGACGAGGACGCTGATCTTGTAGGGCAGGGCGGAGGACATCGGCAGGCGCACCTTGGATCATGGAAAAGCAGTCGCAAACAAAACTTCGCCCGCGAATCGGCTTTGACGCATCCGCCGCACCGCGGCAGTCAGACGGCATGCGCTCGTCGCTCATCGCGCTGCTGTCCGTGATCGTCTGGCCGGTGCTGTTCGCCGCCCGGCCCATGAAGTGGGAAAACACGCAGCTCCTACGCGCCGCCGCCGAGCGGGGCGATACCGAGGCGCAGTATCTGCTCGGCCTGCAATACCGGGAGGGCGACGGCCTCGACAAGAACCCGGCCGAGGCCGAGAAGTGGCTGCGCCGGGCCGCGCAATCGGGTTCCACGGAGGCGCAGGCGGCGCTCGGCTCGCTCCAGGCCGCGAGCGATGATCAGGACAAATTGGCGGAAGCGGCCAAGTGGCTGCTCACGGCCGCCGACCAGGGCAGCGCGCAGGCTCAGCTAACGCTGGGTGATCTTTATCGCAGCCATCCCGGTCTGTCGGGCGATCCGTCGGCGGCGCAGCGCTGGTATGTGCAGGCCGCGGCGGCCGGCCGGCCGCAGGCAGCTCGGTCGTTGGGGGAAATGTATGCGCGGGGTGAACGCGTGGCACGCGACCTGGTGCTGGCGATACACTGGTATCGTCGCGCGGCCGAACTGGGCGACGCGCCGGCGAAGCTGGTGCTCGGGCGCATCGAGGCCGTCACGCAGGCGGTGACCGCCGATCCCGACAAGGCGCTGGCGTGGTGGCGCACCGAGGCGGAGAAGGGCGACATCGGGGCGACTCTCGCGCTCGAACTGATCGAGGCAAAGAAACGAGCCCCGCAGGAAGACCCGGAAGAAACGGTGCGTTGGAGCCTGCTGCTTTCGGGCCTGCGCGGTGCCGAGGCGCTGATGGTGCGGGGATTCTTGCTGGAGCACGGCATCGCGATGAACCGCGACCTCGCGGCTGCGGAGGTGAATTACCGGAAGGCGGCCGAGCTGGGCCTGCCGCAGGCGACGGAAGCCCTGGCGCGCGTGCAGGCGGCGAAAGCCGCGACGGAACCGGCACCACCGACGAAGTGAGCGCCCGGCGCGGGCGACTCGGGAACAACGGAAAAACCACCTAAAATCTGGCGGTTTTATTTGGGCGTTTTCTCGTGACGCCGGCGGGTCACGCCGGCATCAAAGCCGGTGCAGCGGGCCAGCTCAACGTGCTGCCCGCTTTTTCATACCCCAAGGCGAGCGTCCTTTTCTGCGACGCGGAACGCGCCAGTCTCGGAGTCTTCCGTCGCGTCGGCGACCGGATGGTGTGCGAGCATCTTGCTTCGGCCGCGCTGCCACAGACCAGGGCGGAGGCGGGGTTCCAGTCCACGCCCGAACTGGTCGCCACACTGGCCTCTCTCCGTTCGGAGGCGGCGGCGCGCGAGCCGCTTGTCTTGCTGCTGCCTTCGCACCTCAGCCTGTGCAAGCACCTGCGCCTGCCGCGGGTGGACGCGCGCAAGCGGGCGAAGCTGGCGAGCTTCGAGGCGGCGCAAAAACTGCCTTGTCCGCTGACCGAGGTCGTCTGGGACACGGTGTCGGCCGGCGGTGATGCCGCATCGCAGGAACTGGTTTTGGCTGCGGTGCGGACGACGGTCATGCTGCCCTGGTGCGAAGCCGTCGCGGCGGCGGGTTTCCGGTTGCAGCAGGTCGTGCCGTTCCCGCTCGCGCTGCTCGCGGGCTGCCGGCGGGCGCATCGCTTTTCCGCCGAACCGGCGCTGGTGCTGCACGTGGGAGCGAAGGCCGCCACGCTGTTGCTGGCGGATGCCAGCCGCTTTGCGGTCCGCACCTGGCTGTTGGCGCCGGAGGCAGAGCAGGCCGGGAACACGGAGCGGCTCGCGCAGGAAATCACGCGATCCGTGCTTCACCTGCGGGCCGAGGGCAGTCTTGGTGATCCGCGTTTGCTGTTGCTGGCCGGAGAAACGACGGTCCGGCTTTGCGACGCGGTTTTGCTCGCGTCGCGGCTGGATGTGCCGGTGCGGGCG
>JAUPWC010000510.1 GCA_030916665.1 Verrucomicrobiota bacterium | reverse complement strand
TGCGGGTCGAAGGCGAGGATGCCGCCGATGGCCTCGGCGTGGCCCGTGAGGAAGTAATACTCCTGGTGGGCGATGAACGGCAGCAGGGCGTCGCTGAGCTCGGGCTTGGGGATCGGGTGGCCGGCACCGATGAGCAGCACCTCGTGGTTCAGGGCCAGCGCCCGGGCGATGCGTTCGCGCCGGGCGGGGTAATCAAATTGCATGCCGCGACCCTAGGAGCCGGGCCGGCTGGTGCAATCCTGCAGGACCGACACCGAATTGCCCGGGTGGGCGGCGAGCTTGCTCGCGCCACGAGCACAAGCTGCAGCCCACCATACCCGGCAAAGCCGTAACCAATTTCCGAGGGTGGAACTGGCCGTTGGGAGCGCATGTTTCCGCTGGGTTGATGGACGCTTCGCCCGGAAGGCAGCGGGAATAGCGATAAAAGGGGTCATGCTTTACCTATTACCTCTTGAGCTGGCGGGGCGAAGTGAATCCCACGGTATGAACCGGAGTGATAGGTGACACTCCACGGACCTATGCCGTGGAAAGCAAAAGGCGGGGTTGCTTCGCCATGTCCGCCAGGCCTCCGTCGGAGACTCCGGCCTACAGCAAAAGCGGGACGAGAGCGTCCCATCTCCATTGGATTTAGAACAGGGGCCCCTCCTTCGAAATGTTCCGCCTTGATCGTGGCGCGAGCAAGCTCGCCGCCCACCTAAAGTCAGGTGTTGCAAACCGGAGGTCAGGACGCGGGCGAGCCGAGTTCGGCGAGCGCTTTCTGCGCCGCCTCGAGCTTGGGGTCGTTCCGCAGCGCCGTTTCGAAGCGCGTGCGGGCCTCGTCCTTGCGGCCCAGCTGCGCGAGCATGCGTCCGCACAGGTAGTGGGGCGAGCCATGGTCGGGTCGGAGCACGGCCAGCGCCTCGTAGTGCGTGAGGGCCGTGGCGAAGTCCTCCTGCCGCTCGGCGATGTTGCCGAGATCGGTTTCGCCGAGGGCGGGCTCGAGTCCGCGGACGCGCAGGGCGAATTCCTTCGCCTTCACCGGGCTGCCGCCGGCGATCTCGGGGGCGTTGATGTAGTAGCGGCTGAGACCGATGAGGCCGCCGAGGTGGTTGGGTTCGAGTTCGACGGCTTTCTCGAAGGCCTTGCGCATGCGGCCGGCCATCATCGCCTGCTGCATGAAGCCGACTTCGCCGATGCGCTGGGCGAGCGCCTGGCCGAGCGTGGCGTGCGGACCGGCCTGGCCGGGCGCAAGTTTCACGGCCTGTTCGGCGAGCGCGACGGCGTCCGCCGCCTTGTTCTGGCGCAGACGGACGAGGCTCAGCTGCTGGAGAGCGGCGGGGTCAGGCTGGTCGCCGGTGGTGAGCGGCGTGAGCCGCGACTCGGCGGCGGCGAGGTCGCCGGCCTTGAGCGCGGCGGCGGCCTGTTCGACCGGAGTCTGGGCCTGGGCGCCCAGCGCGGCGGCGAAGGCGAGGAGGGTGAGGAGGGTGTTTTTCATGGTGAAGTCAGTCCTGTTGGAGCGCCTGTGTGGGATTGAGCCGGGACGCGCGCCACGCAGGCAGGGCGGCGGCCAGCAGGCCGATGAATGGCAGGAAAAGCGCGACCGCCAGCAGCACGGGCGGATCAAAGGCGGTTACGCCCGGCAGCAGGCTCCCCAGCACGCGGCCGAAGGCGATGGCTCCCGCCAAGCCCGCAACCGTGCCAACCAGGCAGAGCCGGCCGGCATGACCGAGCATCCAGCCGAGGATGCCGGCCGGGCTGGCGCCGAGCGCCATGCGCACGCCGATCTCGCGCACGCGCTGGCCGGTGGTGAAGGCCATGCTGGCGTAGAGCCCGAAGGCCGAGAGCCCGAGCGCCGCGGCGGCAAACACGCCGAACAGCAGCGCGCGCAGTCGCGGCTCGGTGGCGGTGCGGGCGATGTTCCGCTCGAGCGGAACGAAGTCCATCGGCAGCGCCGGGTCGGCCTGGCGAAGCGCCGCCTGCAGTTCGCCCAGCCGGGCCGCGCCGCCGGCGACGCGCACCAGCAGCGTGCCGAAGAACCACGGCGACTGGGCCTGCGGCACATAGATCTGGGGCGGCGGAGCGTCGGCGAGGTTGTCCTGCCGGACATCGGCGACGACGCCGACGATCTCGCGATAATCGCGGAGCAAAAACGGCACGGTCTGGATATGGCGGCCGATCGGGTTCTCTCCGGGGAAAGCGCGCTCGGCGAGCGCCTGGTTGATGACGCAGACCTTGCGCGTGGTGCGTTCGTCGCCGGGCTCGATGAACCGGCCGCGCAGGAGCGGGAGACGGAGGGCTTTCAGGAAATCGGGCGTCACGGCGTTGAACACGGCGTCGTCGGCATTGCCCTCGTCGCGCGGCCGGCCGCGCACCCAGAACGGGTAGCGCAGCGAGATGCCGCAGAGCGGGGCGCTGGAATCGAAGGCGGCCGCCTCGACACCCGGCACGCGCCGCGCGGTGTCCACGAGGCGTTCGTAGTAGCGGTTGAGCGCGTCGAAATCCTGCCAGCGGCTTTCCGGCGGGGCGACGCGCAGCGTGAGCACGTCGCGCGGATCGAAACCCACGGGCGTCTGCTGCAGCGTGAACAGGCTGCGTGCGAGCAGCCCCGCGCCCGCCAGCACCATGAGCGTCAGCGCCAGTTGGCCGGTGATCAACACCGCCTGCGCGCGGCCCGCGAAGCGGCCGGTCCCGCCGCGCGTGCCGCCCGCCTGGAGGGTGGCGTTGAGGTTGGTGCGCAGCACCTGCCACGCGGGCAGCAGTCCGAACACGAGGCCGGTGAGCAGCGACACGCCCAGCGCGAAAGCGAGCGCCCAGCCGTCCACGGCGATGGCGTGCGAGCGGGGAATGAGTCCCGGCGGCAGTTGTCCGGTCAGGACCGGCAGGCCGGCCACGGCCAGCAGCGTGCCGAGCAGGCCGCCGGTCAGGGCGAGAAGCAGGCTTTCAAAGAGGACGGTGCGGGCCAGCATGCCCGGGCTGGCGCCGAGGGCGAGCCGCACGGCAAACTCGCCGAGCCGGGACACGCCGCGCGCCAGCATGAGGTTGGCGAGGTTGACGCAGGCGACCAGCAGCACGAGGCCCACGGCGCCGGCGAGCATCACCAGCGTGCCGCGCAGGCCGTTCACGCGCAGGTCGAGCAACGGGCGCACGGTGGCGGACCAACCGCGGTTGGTGGCAGGATACTGTTTCGCCAGCGATTCGGCGAGCGTGGCGGCCTCGGCCTGCGCTGCGCTGGCGGTCACGCCGGGTGCAAGCCGTCCGACCGTGGTCCAGTAGCGGGAGTCGCGCGCGAGGTTTTCCGGAGCCTCGACCGGGAAGGGCAGCCAGACATCCACGAACTCCGGCTCGCGGAAGTCCGCCGGCATGATGCCCACGACGGTTACCGCCTGGTCGTCGAGCAGGATGGTGCGGCCGAGCAGATCGGGAGCCTCGCCGAAGAGCCGGCGCCAGACGCCCTCGGAAATCACCACGCTGCGGGCCGCCTCGGCGCTGAACTCCTCCGGCGTGAACGTGCGGCCGCGGAGCGGATGGAGGCCGAAGAGCGCGAAGAATCCCTCGGTCACCAGCGCGCCGACCAACTGCACGGCGTCACCGCCCGCGGGCCGGTAGGAGGTGAAGTTCGGGCGAAACGCGGCGAGCGAGGCGTAGGCGCGGGCGTTTTCCTTGAAGTCGCGGAAGTCGCTCGCCGAGAGCGAGGGCATGGTGAGCGCCTTGGCGGTGTTCACTGCCCCGAGGCCGACGAGCCGTTCGGCCTCCGGGTAGGGCAGCGGACTCAGGATGATCGAGCGGAAGAGGGAGAAGATCGCGACGTTGGCCCCGATGCCGAGCGCAAGCATGGCCACGGCGAGGAGCGCAAATCCCGGCGCACGGCGCAGGTGACGGAGGGCGGCGGTGAATTCGGCGGCAACGGACATGCCAGCACCTTAGCAGAGCGGCCCGAACGGCGCATGGCCCGGAGGTCAGGGTCATGGTCATGCCCGGGGGTGACCCGGGGTCATGGGCCCCTATCGTTCTCCTAATCGTAATCGCTCTCCTTCTCCTCGGTCCTTTTTGGATCGATTAAGAGAACGATCAGGAGAATGAGAACGATTTGGTTCAGATCAGCCCCAGCTCTCTGGCGCGGAGGGCGGCCTGGGTGCGGTCGAGCACGCCGAGTTTGCCGAGCACGTTCGTCATGTGGTTCTTCACGGTGCCCTCGGTGATGTTCAGGGCGCCGCCGATCTCCTTGTTGCTGCGGCCGGCGGCCAGCAGGCGCAGGACGGCGGTTTCGCGGTCGGTGAGCGGGTCGGCGAGCGCTGGCACGACCTTGCGGCCGTCGCGGCTGGCGGCGCGGTTGACCTCCGCCATCATGCGGGCGGCGACGGAGGGTTCGAGCACCGAGGTGCCCTTGGCGGCGGCGCGGACGGATTCGCAAAGTTTGTCGGCGGAGCAGGCCTTGAGCAGATAACCGGTGGCTCCGGCGCGCAGAGCCTCGAAGACCTCCTCGTCTTCGTCAAAAGTGGTGAGCACCACAACGCGGGCAGTAGGCACCGCCTGCAGCAGCCGGCGCGTGGACTCGACGCCGCCCATGACGGGCATGCGCAGGTCCATCAGCACCACGTCGGGCCGGTGGGCCTTGGCGAGGGCAACCGCGCGTTCGCCGTTTTCCGCTTCGGCGACGATCTCGAAATCGGGCTGGAGCGAAAGGAGCGTGCGCAAGGCCTCGCGGAAGAGGGACTGGTCGTCCACGAGCAGGAGACGGAGCTTTTTCATGGGTATTTCCTGTAGCGGCGGTCTATGACCGCCGACGGGGTGAACGGCGGTCACAGACCGCCGCTACAGCAATTGCCCTCACGCGGGGACCTCCACGCGGAGGGCGAAGCCGCCTTCGAGGCGGTTGCCGGTGGCGACGGTGCCGCCGAGCAGCTCGATGCGCTCGCGCAGGCCGCGGAGGCCGAAGCCGGCGTCTTTCGCGCCGTCGGCGCCGACTCCGTTGTCGGCGAGCTCGAGCACGACACGCTCAGGCGTGCGGAAATCGAGGCGCAGCAGCGCGCTGTTGGCGCGGGCGTGTTTGCGGATGTTGGTGAGGCCTTCCTGCGCGGCGCGGAAGAGGGCGTGCTCAACCCCCGGCGGGACGGGGCGTGGTTCACCCTCGATGGCGAGGGTGGGCACCGGGTCGCCGTGGGCGGCGAGTTCCTTCAGCGCCTCGGGCAGCGGCGGGCGTGCGGCGTCGGTGCGCAGGGCGCCGACGGAGCGGCGCACATCGTCGAGCGCCTCGGCGGCGAGCCTGGCGGCCTTGCCGACAGCGTCGCGGGCGCGGTCCGGTTGCGTGGGC
>JAUPWC010000509.1 GCA_030916665.1 Verrucomicrobiota bacterium | reverse complement strand
TTCCTCGGGGGCCGCGAACTGCGGCCAGACTGACGCGATGTCGGGAAAAATAATCCGCGCGCCCATGACCGGCAGAATCCAAAGCAAGGGACCGAAGAAGGATAGGCCGGCGCACAAGAGGGCCATTTTCCGGGCGCCGCGCTCGTCGGACACGCTCTGGTAGCGTTGCACCTGCCACCATGCGACGTTGTAGCCCAACATGCACGCCGCGGCGTAGCAGAGCAGAAAGACGGGCTGGCCGGTCTGACCGTTCAGGCCGAAATAGCCGGCGGGGGCGTCGTGCCACAGCCGTTCGAAACCCGCGACCAGACCCTTGCCGTCGCCGAGATGGAGGAAGGTCACGGGCATGATGAGCACGGTGGTGATGAGGATGATGACGCCTTGGACCGCGTCGCTCAACACCGCGGCCCACAGTCCGCCGACGACCGTGTAGAGGATCATCACAACGCCGATCGTGATCATGGTGAGCTCAAGCCCGCTGAAGGACAGGCCCAGCACCACGTGTTCGCCGCCGGCGAAGCCGAGGGCGGTGGCGACGAAGATGCACAGGATGTAGAGCCCCTGGCCGATGCCGATGATCTGCGGCACGATGGCCGTGACGGTATAGAAATACGTCGTGGAGGACGAGTAGCGCCGGGTCAGAAACTCGAGCGGCGAGTTGATGCGCGCCCGGCGCCAGCGGGCCGCGAAGTAGAAAGCGCCCACGAGGTAGGCCCAGGTGGCCACGGTGAACACGACGGCCGCGCCGAGACCGTGGCGGTAGGTGAAGCCGGCGGCGGCCACGAACATGAACGCGGAAAACCCGGAGACCCAGTTGGACACGCCCGCGAGAAACCAGGGAATCTGCCCGCCGCCCTTGAAATAGTCGTCGGTATTGCGGTTCTTCCGCGACGAATACCAGCCGACAAAGATCACGATGCCGAAATAGAGCGCGATAAGCGCGTAGTCGGCACCGTTGACGTGGTTGAAGGCGGGCATGGGACGGAAGGCGGAGGACGGAACGGAGGGAGCGCTCAGGCGAGCCTGAGCGCGGGGACGTCGGTGGCGGTGTCGAGCGAGACGTTCACCGTCTGGCCTGCGTGGGCGCCGGTGACACGCCAGCCGGACGCCGTGCGGGTGACGGCGAGTTTTCCATGCGCGCCGCCGGCCGGGGCGGTGGTGCAGGCCGTGAGCACCTCGTGGTCGGTGGCGCTGGCGGAGACAACCTCGACGTAGGGGAAGACGCCGACGCTTTCCGGCAGGGCGAGCTTGGCCGTTCCGGCGGTCACGGAGCCAGCGGCGGCGACCGACGCGCGCAGGGAAGCGAGAGGACGGTCGATGCCGAAGGTGGTGTCGGCGGCGGTCGCGGCGCCCTTGCCGTCGTCGTTGAAGACCTGGAAACGCAATTGCACGGGCGCCGCGTTCTTGAGGCGCACGCGGTCGAGCACAAGGAGCACATCGGGCTTGAGAAAGACTAGGGTGCGCACGACGAGCGCCGCGTCCGGCAGCACGAGCGCGTAGGCCTCGGTCGCGTCGCTCGTGACCGTCATCCAGTCCGGGCCCGAGCGCAAATCGGTGACGCTGGCCACGGCCCAGGAGGCGTTCGTGCCTTCGGAGCCGTTGTGGTATTGGTGGCCCTTGCCGTTGATGAGGACCGCGGTGTGGGCCTCCGTCAGGCGCAGCAGCCACTGCGGCGTGGTGAAGGAATAGCCGGCCCGGAACGGGTCGTGAAACAGGCGGTCGCCGTGCGCCTTGAAGATGATGCTGTTGCGGTCGGCGTGCTCGTGGTTGGCCGGACCGCCGCTGCGGAGCGCGACGACGGTGTCCGCCGAGGCCCAGCCGGTGCGGGAGACCACCCAGTCGTTGCTCAGGCGCACATCATGCAGCTCCGGACCGGGCGCCTTGGCGGCGGCGTCCGGATGATACCAGACCGCGCCCTGGAGCAACCGCAGGGAACCGGTTTTCTGGGCGACGTGGTGGCAGAGCGGATCGTTGGCCGTGGTGCCGACCCAGCCGGCGACGGAAACATCCATGCCCACGCCGGCATCGCAGAAATTCACGAGATCAAGCGCGGGGTTGTAGTTGCCCTTGGGCGTGGCGTTGTAGGCGGTGCCGAGCTTCGGGTCCGCGACCATGGTGCCGCCGCAGGGCATGGCCATGGTCAGCGCGTATCGGATGGTGCCCGGGTAATTGATGAGCTTGCGGTCATCGAGCCCGAGCCGGCGCCAGACCGCCTCGGCCAGCATCGCGAGGTGCGACGTGGTGTAGCCCCAGTAGCCGACGCCCTCGTCGTAGGATCCGTCGCTGCCATACATCGTGGCGAAGGCCTGCGCGCTCTGGCGGGAGAGATCGAGCCACTTGCCCGCGTCGGGATGACGGCCATGGAACCACACGGCCGCGAGGCCGAGACCGCAGGTGGGGATGATCTTGAGATTGGTCGCGTTGAGAATGAGCGGCCAGCGGGCGAGACTGACGCGGTAGGCCTGCGGGTAATCGTCGTCGGGGTCGAAGCCCCAACCCTTCACGCGGTCGGGATACTTCATGCCGTAGAGCGTGCGGTAGCAGGCCGGCGCGCCCTCGGTGACAATCCGCTGCTCCGTGAGTTTCACGAGATCCGGCGGCACGGCGGCGCCGAGCCAGTCGAGCGCGTAGCAGGCGGCAATGGTCGCCTCGGGGGCGCGCTGGAGGCCGATGGTGTCCTTGCCGCCCTCGAGGAAGTAATCCCAGCGCGGGTATTCGCACAGGCGGCGCAGGGCCAGCAGGCAGAGGTCGAGCTGACGCCGATCACCCCAGACGACGTGCGCGAAGGCGCAGTTTTGCACCAGTTTCCACAGGTGCATGAAGTCGGCCACGTGGTTGTTGAGGCGTGATTCCTCGCGAACGAACTTCGTTTCCACGGCGAAATCCACGTCGAGCAACTGGCTGCGGATCTCGGCGCAGCGCGGGAGATCGAGGTTGGCGCGGATGCGCGGCAGGTCGGCCGCGTCGAAGAGCAGGCCGCGCGACGGACCGGGGATGGGCGCGGCGGCGGATTCGGCGGCGCCGAGCGGCAGACGGGCGAAGGGCAGGGTGGCGGCGAGGACGGCGGAACTTTTGAGGAAGGTGCGACGGGTCGGGGTGTTCATGGGCGGCGAGGGCTGAGGATGGAGGCTCACTTGTAGCCGTGGAAGTGCTTGGGATCGTCGGGGTCCTGGTAGCGGGTCGTGTAGGTCTTCTTGCTCGCGGCCAGCTTGAGAAAGACATCGAGCGGCACGACCTCGACGGGACCGTCGAGCTGTTTGACGACCTCGACAAGGCTGTTGACGTCGTTGGATTCGCGAACGTGAACCAGGAGGAAATAGGGGCGGGTGGCGTTGAGCGCGATGAGCTCGTTAAGATCCGCGGCCACCTCGGCGCGGGGCCGGCGCGGATCGATGTAGTAGTCGTAGGAGAGCATCGGTCGGGTGTCGCGGAGGTCGCGGGTGCGCGCGGGGCCGTAGCCGTTGATGAAGCCGATGACATCGGGGAAGGCCTCGTAGTAGCGGTCCACGGTCTCCTTCGTGAGGTCGGCGTTTCCCACGTTTCCGTCGGCGGCGGAGTTGTCCATGATCTCCATCACATGCTCGTCGAGGATGGCCATCATCTCGCGGGCCTCCCGCATCAACACCGGAAACCGGTCGGCCGGGATGTGATTGGGGTACATGTAGCCGGGGCCCGAGAGGCCGCCGATGAAGTAGTCGTTGGGTGTGGCGCTCTCGTGGAAATACTCGAGGGCGGCCGGGGAGAATTTCGTCCAGTTCATCGTGACCTGCCAGGCGAAGGGCAGCTTGCCGCGGCCGGGCTTGGTCCACACGCCGATGCCGATGCTGTCGGACTGCACGAAGGCCAGGTAGACCTTGGCTGCCGCGGTGAGCTTGGCGTCGCGGGCGACGTGGTGGGTGTTGGTGAACTTGAAGCCCGGGGTGAAGCCGAACTGGCAGTTGAAGCTCAGGTTCGGGAGGTTGTGCAGGCCCTCCATCTTGAG
>JAUPWC010000508.1 GCA_030916665.1 Verrucomicrobiota bacterium | reverse complement strand
TCCGATCTGACAACAGCGGGATATGGTATACCCCATCCTCCGGCATCTGGCAGACTGTCTGGCTCGAGTCGGTCCCCTCGACCTACCTGCAGGACATCCGCTTCACCGCCGACATGCACGGCGCGCTCAAGCTCAAGGCCGTCATCGGCGGCCCCGACCAGCCCGGACTCACCCTCCGCGTCCAGCTCTCCGAGAACGGCCAGGTCGTCGCCCAAACCACCGCCTCCGGCCACGAAATCTCCCTTACCCTCAACACACCCAAACTCTGGTCGCCCCAATCGCCGCATCTCTACCCACTCTCTGTTGAGCTCCTCGGCCCCTCGGGGAAAGTCCTCGACACCATCGCCTCCTACGTCGGCTTCCGCTCCACCGGCAAGGTCCGCGACGCTGACGGACACTGGCGCTTCACTCTCAACGGTGAACCCATCTTCCACCTCGGCCCCCTCGATCAGGGCTGGTGGCCCGACGGTTTCCTCAACCCGCCCTCTGACGAGGCCATCGTCTGGGAAATGCAGTTCCTCAAGCAGGCCGGATTCAACCTGATCCGCAAACACAAGAAGGTCGAGCCGCGCCGCTACTACTACCACGCCGACCGCCTCGGTCTCCTTGTCTGGCAGGACCAGGTCTCCGGCGGCGCCGGCCCCAACGAATGGCCCAAGTGGAAAAAGCTCCGCGCCGACAGCAAGGGCTACGAACCGCGCAACGAAAACTGGTGGACCCCCGGCCACGCGCTCGACGCCGACTGGCCCGACTGGGCCCACCAGCAATACCTGGCCGAGCTCAAAGCCATGGTTGATACCCTCCACAACCATCCCTCGGTTGTCGTCTGGACCGCTTTCAACGAACGCTGGGGGCAACACCGCTCCCTCGAAGTCGGCCAATGGCTCGCCGCCTACGATCTGAGCCGACACCTCAACCTCGCTTCCGGCGGCAACTTCTTCCCCGTCGGCGACCTCGCCGACGAGCACAACTATCCCCACCCCGCCTACCCGCTCGAGAACCCCGTCTTCAACGACTACATCAAGGTCATGGGCGAGTTCGGCGGTCACGGCTGGCGCGTTCTCGGCCACCAGTGGAACACCAACATGGACAACTGGGGCTACGGCGGGCTCCCCGAGACGATCGAGGAGTTCAAGCAACGTTACCGCGAATCCATGCGTCTGCTCGGCGGGCTGAAGCAGCAAGGCATCGCCGCCGGCGTCTACACCCAGACCACCGACGTCGAGGGCGAGATCAACGGCCTGCTCACCTACGACCGGAAGGTCATCAAGATCCCGGTCGAGGAACTGCGCCAGATCCACCGCGAGCACGGCCTTGTCCAGCCGGAGTGAAACAACCGCGCAAAATCACCCCCGGCTAATCCACCCTTGGAAGTCGTTCCTTCCATCCCGCGGACCCGCCTCACAACTAGGACGTCGGCGCCCCCATCATTCACCGCGCAAAAAACTCGGCCCGTCGGCACTTCCTCCCGATCCGAAACGTTCTCACGAACGGCCAATCTGCCTTCCACCAATGCACCGCCGCTCCTTCCTCAAAACCGCACTCGCCGCGGCCGCCGCGGCTCCTCTGCTCCCTCGCTCTTTGGGTCAGACCGCCGCCGCGGCACCCTTCGCCGACCTCGACGTGCGCATCGACAAAATCGTGTGTTTCCGCGCTCCCTATGTCCGCCCACGCATCGTCGGCGGTAACTCCGGCTACAAACTCGCCGGTGGCACCCGCCACGACTGGATGATCGCCCTCTACGGCAACAACGGGAAAATCGGCCTCGGTTCCTCCCCTCGCTACGGCCGCCCCGCCCCCTCCAATTTCCCCGTTGGCAAGACCATCCGCGAGCTCATGGGGACACACCTCACCCAGACCGCCGCCGAGATTGGCACCACCGCGCTCTGGGACCTCGCGGGCAAGACCCTCGGCAAGCCCGTCTATGAACTCCTCGGGGGCAAGGCCCGGCCCGAGGGCGTGCCCGTCTACGATGGCTCGATCTACATGGAGGAACTGGTCAACCGCGACGCAAATTCCCCGCACCGCAACCTGAGCGCGCCTTACGGCAAGAATCCGACGTGGAAAGACATCTTCAAGGAGGCGATCGATGTCTCCAGGGCTCACGGCCACAACTTTGTGAAGGTGAAGATCGGGCGCGGCCTCCTCCACCTTGACCGGCAGGCCGGCAACCTCCAAGACGTCGCCGTCCTGCGTTTCATTCGCGACTACGCCGGCCCCGGCTTCAGGATCGGCGTCGACGCCAACAACGGTTACGACCTCGCCGACACTCTCTGGCTCATCAACGAGCACGGTGACCTCAACCTCGAGTTCATCGAGGAAATGTTCCCCGAGGACATTTCCCAGTATCGCGAGGTCAAACACGCCATCAAAGCCAAGGGGCTCAAGACCCTCATCGCCGACGGCGAGAACTGGACCACGCCCCACGACCCGGGCGTGTCCGAAATCATCAACGCCGGCGTCATCGACGTCCTGCAGGGCGACATGCGCATGTTCCAGATCGAGGGCATCCTCGCCGAGGCCGAGCTCGCCCGCTCGGCCGGCCACGGCGCCCGCATCGCGCCGCATAACTGGGGCTGCGAATACGCCTGGTATGTGATGATCCACCTCGGTCTCGTCATCCCCGACTATTACGGCGCCGAACACGACGTCGGCACGCCGACCGTCGAGGTGATGGTCAAGGACGGCTATCAGGTTCGCGACGGTCATTGCCACGCCCCCACCGCTCCCGGCTTCGGCGTGACGCTGAATGAATCACTGCTCAACCAGGTCGAAACGGTCTTCCAGTTCTCCTGAAGCCACCCCACTCCCAATCCACTCTACCCGCAACAACCCATGAAACATCTCATCCCGCTCGCCACCCTTTGCCTCGTCCTCCTTCCCGCCGCCTGGGCCGGGCCCAAACCCCTCTTCAACGGCCAGGACCTCAGCGGCTGGAAAGTCGCCGTGGGCGACCAAGGCTTCGTTAAAGCTCAGGATATCTTCGCCGTCCGCGACGGACTCATCCACGTGTATCCGACACAGGAGCACGGGAGCAAACAGCCCTACGCCGGGATCGTGACCGAACAGGAGTTCAGCCACTATCGGTTCAGCCTGGAATACAAATGGGGCCGGAACAAGTTTCAGCCTCGCTTGGAAATGGTGCGCGATGCCGGAATCCTTTTCCATGTGCATGGTTCCCTCGCCATGTGGCCCAACAGCGTCGAATGCCAGATCCAGGAAGGCGACACGGGCGACCTTTGGATCATCGGCTCCCAAGCCGGCTCCACCGTGCAGAACGTCATCCGCAACTATGCCCCGCGCGGGACCCTCGAAACCCGCGGCGGTCTCCTACCGCGGTTCGCCCGCTTTCACCGCGCCTATTCCTGGGAAACTCCCGGCTGGAACACCGTGGTGGTCGAGGTCCGCGGCGACCACGCCCGGTTCTTCGTCAACGGCCAGCTCGTCAACGAGGCCCGCAACATGAAGCGCTGGGACGATACCCAAAAGCAATGGGTCCCCCTCGACCGCGGCCCGATTTTGCTCCAGGCCGAAGGCGCCGAGCTGTTCTACCGCAACATCCGGATCGAAGAGCTTAGCCCTGACGCGCCGCGGGAATCACCCGGCAACTGAAGACTTCGGCCTGCTTCGGCTGACCGAGGGCGACGTGGACATCGAGCAGCTGAAATTCCCCGTGCGTTCGGTGGCTACCAACCAGGGCGCTCGGTATTGCTAGCGGCAAACCGGCTGGAGCGGGCATAAGCGTCCTCAGTGGCATTCACTCCTTTCGTGGCAGCCCATATTGTCTCATTAGGGTGCATGCGACCAAAGCGGCCATCGGATGGCCTGGTAACCCTTCAGTAAGACGAGGGATCCGAAGCATCTGCCGGGCCCTGCACTCCGGTCATATTATGAATGGGGTATGCACTTGACGTAAACTCTGCTATGCTGACGCATAGCGATCGTCGCCATCTACGTCGAGACACCGGGACCCGTCGGCCCTTCGTCCTTGTCGGTCAATGGAACCCCTGGGGATACTACAGTTGGCGGAAGAAGTCCGGGTGACAAAGGGCTCGGTTCACCTAATGACTGGCGTGGCTTCATGGATCGGCGCAGGACCGCAATTTTTTCCGCATTCCCTGCGGCCTCCTGCCGCATGCTATCGGAAACGCGATGGTCCACAGCCACCGACTCCCAAAATTCACAAGCGGCCTCGGCCGCAGTTCTCCAAGAGCCTTGAGGGTCCACGCCCGAGGCTGTTGGGCGAAACACGCGGGGCACCACTTCTCCTTGCTCGTTGGGGCGATAGAGCATGGGGAGCATGTCGTAGATCGGCGCGAAACGAAGGGTGTTCGTCCGCTCCCAAAGCAATGCCGCGTTCGCCTCGTGCATGTCCTCGTTCGCGATCAGGCCTCCGAAGCATTGCGCCCAGCGAATGGCCTGCGCGTCGTCTGCTGGCAACAAGCCTTTCTTTTCTAGGAGCGTTGCCGCGTGACCCCAATCATCCGCGCTCCGTCCCGCTACGGCGTAGGTCATCACGCCAATGCCAATTACCCCGATCCTGCCCAGCGCGGCAGTGCGGTCGAATCGTTCACTCTCAAGAAAACAGCGGCCGTGGTCGAAGTAGACTTCGTTGGTGGCCGCCTTCCCTCCCGCTCGGTTAATCGCGGCGGCGGCGAGATGCTCGCAGACCAAAAGGTCGGCCCAGCGCCGTCCGGTGGGGGTGCTCACCGGAGGAGAGAATTTGACGATAAGGCTTCGGTGCTTCCCGGCGGCACCGCCATCCACTGTAGTCAGGAATTTGGGCTGTTCGCCGTCGGCAGATGAGCCAATGACCCCGCTTTCGTGGGCGTTGACGATCATCTCGGGGTAAAGGGAGCGGACGTGCGCCAGCGACGCCGAGCGACGGGCGCGAGCGGAGGCGATCTCCCGCATCGCTCGTTCCCTCGCCGC
>JAUPWC010000507.1 GCA_030916665.1 Verrucomicrobiota bacterium | reverse complement strand
GCCTTTTCCAGATGTAGCCGCGGTGGAGCACAGCGACACCGTGGTTTCACGCCCTCCAGAAGGGCGCGCGCAAGCGCGCTGCCCACAAACGACTAGGATGTTTGCTCCTAAAACTGGAGCCGGCCCGCTCTCGGCCGGTCTGCCCAAGCACCGGGGCGAGGGCGCCCCGGCTCCATTTTCAGCGGCCAGCCATCCGTGGACAAACCCCGCCTCGTTACCTTTCGTGTCTTTGGTGTGTTTCGTGGTTATCCATCCGCCTGCCACTCATCCCCGCCACTGCCGCCTAGACAATTCCCTGCGGTGCGACACTGTATCCGCCATGCAAAAATCCACCCTGCTGATGCTACTCCCCTTCACCGCCCTCACCACCTTCGCCGCCGCTCCGGCGGCCAGCCTGAAACCAGCCACCCGCGTCCGCGCCGAGATCCCCGAGCAATACCGCTGGGACTTCTCGCCCATCTACGCCGACTGGGCCGCGTGGGACGCCGGTATGAAGGAGATGGAGGGCAAGATGGACACCTTCGCCGCGCTCAAGGGCAGCCTCGCCAGCGGTCCCGCCGCCGTGCTCAAGGCCTACAAGCTCTACGACGAGATCGGCATGCTCCAATACCGCGTCTATCGCTACCCGCAGCTCCAGCGCGACGTGGACACCCGCAACCAGGAGATCGCGGGCAAGTTCCAGCGCGTCGGCGCGGTCTTCGCGAAGTTCGGCACCGCCACCGCCTGGTTCAACCCTGAGCTCCTCACCATCCCGCAGGCGAAGATGGAGGAGTGGATCAAGGCCACGCCCGACCTCGCGCCCTACGCGTTCACCATCCTCGACACCTACCGCCAGCAGAAGCACGTCCTCGACGAGCAGGGCGAGAAACTCCTCTCCTACGGCTCGCGCTTCAACCAGACCCCCGGCGCCATCTTCCAGGAACTCAGCACTTCCGACATCAAGTTCCCGTCCATCAAGCTCGCCGACGGCAAGGAGGTAACCGTCTCGCCCGCCAACTATGGCCAACTGCTCGAGACCAACTACCACCAGCCGGACCGCGCCGCGGCCTTCACCGCCCACCTCCAGACTTACGCCGCCACGGCCAACACCTACGCCGCGATCTACAACGCCATCCTCCAGCGCGGCTGGGCCGCCGCGCAGGCCCGCAACTACCCCACCACCCTCGACGCCGCGCTCGACGGCAACGCCATCCCGCCCTCCGTCGTGCAGACACTCGTGGACACCACCCGCGCCGGCACCGCGCCGCTCCAGCGCTACCTCCGCCTGCGCAAGAAGCTCCTCGGCCTCGGCGAATACCACCTCTACGACGGCTCGGTCCCGCTCTTCCAGTCCGACGCCCGCTATCCCTACGACTCGGCCAAGGACACCGTCATCGCCTCCGTCGCCCCGCTCGGCGCCGACTACACCGCCAAATACCGCGAATTCGTCTCCGGCGGCCGCATCGACGTCTATGAGAACGAGGGCAAGCGCAGCGGCGCCTACTGCGCCGGCGTCTACGGCGTCGGTCCCTACCTCCTGCTGAACTACAACGACACGCAGGACTCCATGTTCACCCTCGCCCACGAGGCCGGCCACGCCATGCACACCGTGCTGTCCTACGAGACCCAGCCCTTCGTCACCTCGGGCTACACCATCTTCGTCGCCGAGGTCGCGTCCACCACCAACGAGCGTTTCCTCCTCAACCACCTGCTCGGTCAGACTTCCGACCCGAAGGAGCGCTTCCTCCTCCTCCAGCACGCCGTGGACTCGATCTTCCGCACCTTCTACACGCAGGTGCTCTTCGCCGACTTCGAGCTCCAGGCCCACCGCCGCGTCGAGCAGGGCCAGCCCATCACCGCCGAGGTGCTGAGCGGCATCTACCAGAAGCTCCTCCAGGACTACTACGGCGACGCCGCCACCCTCGACGATCTCTACAAATACACCTGGGCGCGCATCCCGCATTTCTACAACTCGCCCTACTACGTCTATCAGTATGCGACCTGCTTCGCCTCGTCGGCCCAGCTTTTCAAGTCCATGAACACCGGCACCCCCGCCGAGCGCGCCGCCGCGACCGAACGCTACCTCACCCTCCTCCGCAGCGGCGGCAACGACCACCCGATGAACCAGCTGCAGCAGGCCGGCGTGGACCTCACCAAGCGCGAGACCGTGCAGGCCGTGATCGACCAGATGAACGAGCTCGTCACCCAGCTCGAAGCCGAAGCCGCCAAGATCACCGCCGCGAAGTAATCACCCGCTGTAGCCGGGGTCGCTGACCCCGGACCTCCCTAGAGCCGGCCCGCCCTCGGGCCGGCTTCTTTTTGTAGCCGCCTTGGAGCATGCGACAAGGTGGTCCCCCGACCACGCTTTCATCCCGCGTGCGCGGAGCTCAAGCGCGACTACGGATCAAACACCGGAGGGCCAAGCTCCCGCACGACCGATCCCCATGCCGTTTAAACACAGAGAGCACAGAGCCCCTCCCCCGCCAATCGTTCTCGTTCTCTTAATCGTTCTCGTTCTCATTCTCCTCCGATCCGATCCCCGGCTTTCCTGCAATCAACCGAGAGAAAGAGAACGATTACGAGAACGAGAAGGATATTTCCAAACCCCGCCTCTCCCTGCCTTCATCCGTGCCCATCCGAGAAATCCGTGGCCAGAATCCTGCCTTACCCTTCGTCCCTTTGTGCCTTGGTGGTTAACCCGCCTTGAGCTCCTTCCGCACCCACGGCGCCACCTTCGTCCCGAGCAGCTCGATCGCGCGCATGATCTGCGCGTGCGTGAGCAGGCGGTTGTCGATCAGCACGGTCAGCCGGTCCAGGCCGCCGAGCCACCGGCTCTCCTGCACGATCTCCTCCGCCACGACCTCCGGATCGCCGACCAGCAGCGCGCCCAGCTGGCTGCACTGAGCGTCGAACTGC
>JAUPWC010000506.1 GCA_030916665.1 Verrucomicrobiota bacterium | reverse complement strand
AGCTAGGAGATGGGGCGGATCAATCGTGACCGCCGCGGGAATCGGTGATCTTGCCGTCCTTGCCGATGTGGAGGTGGTAGCCGCCGGGGCCCTCGAGGGACCAGAGGTAAAGGGAAACGACCATGATCACGCCGCCGGTGATGGCGAGGGGCAGGTGGTTGGCGAGAACCTGGTTGCCAAAGAGGACGACCGGATGCCAGAGCTGACCGAAGTTGTAGGCGGCGATGAGCAGGCCGATGGAGGCGAAGAGCGGATACCAGGACTGGTCGGGCATGTGGATGCCGCCGTGGGATTCCTCGGCCTTCATGTGATCGGCCTTTTCCTTGGCGATCTCCTCCTTGTGGGTCTTCTCATACCACCAACCGTCGCGCGCGTGGACGGTGGGGATGGCGTCGAAGTTGTGCTCCGGCGGGGGCGAGGGGATGGACCACTCGAGGGTGCGGCCGTCCCAGGGATCGTTGCTGCTCTTCTGGCCCTTGAAGTAAGTCCAGACAAGAACGGCAAAATAGGTGAAGATGCCGACGCCGAGCAGGTAGGCTCCCATGGTCGCGACGAAGTTGCCCGCGTTCCAACCCATGTTGCCGTCGTAGGTCCAGGTGCGGCGGGGCATGCCGTTGAGGCCGAGGAAGTGCATCGGGAAGAACGTGGCGTTGAAGCCCGCGAAGATGATCCAGAAGGAGAGCTTGCCCCAGAACTCGGGCACGAGCCGGCCGAAGAACTTAGGGAACCAGTAGTGGATGGCGGCGAGCAGGGCGAAGGTGGCGCCGCCGATGAGCACGTAGTGGAAGTGGGCGATGACGAAGTAGCTGTCCTGCTGCTGGGCGTCGGCCGGGGCGGCGGCGTGCATGATGCCGGAGAAGCCGCCGAGCATGAACATCCAGATGAAGCCGAGGGCGAACATCATGGGTGTGCGGGTGACGATGCGGCCGCCCCAGAGGGTGCCGATCCAGTTGAAGATTTTCACGCCGGTCGGCACCGCGATGGCCATGGTGGCCAGAGCGAAGGCCGCGGTGGCGATCGTGCCCATGCCGGTGGTGAACATGTGGTGGCTCCACACGCCGAAGCCGATGAAGCCGATGGCCGCGCCCGAGAAGACCACGATCGGGTAGCCGAAGAGGGGCTTGCGCGAAAAGGTCGGCAGGATTTCCGAAACGTATCCCATCGGGGGCAGGATCAGGATGTAAACCTCGGGGTGGCCGAACACCCAGAAAAGGTGCTGCCAGAGGATGGGCTGTCCGCCGCCGGACACCTCGAAGAAGCTGGTGCCGAAGTTGCGGTCCATCATCACCTCGACCAGCGCGATGGCGATGGCGGGGAGGGCGAGGACGAGGAGGAAGCTGGTGACGAGCGCCATCCACACGAACACCGGCAGGCGCATCATCGTGAGGCCCGGGGCGCGCATGTTGATGATCGTGACGATGAAGTTCAGTGACGCGACTATCGACGAGAGGCCCAGCACCTGAAGGCCGAGCACCCACATGTCGGTGGAGATGTCGGGCGTGAAGACCTTGGAGGTCAGCGGCGCGTAGCCGAACCAGCCGATGTCGGGGGCCCCGCCGAAGCCCTGGAAGGCGTCATGGACGTGCGAGAGCCAGCCGAGATTGAGCAGGACGGCGCCGACGACCCAGATCCAGAGCGAGAAGGTGTTGAGGCGGGGGAAGGCGACGTCGCGCGCGCCGATCATGAGCGGGATCAGCAGGTTGAAAAACGCCGCATTCAGGGGCATCACCGCGAGGAAGATCATCGTGGTGCCGTGCATCGTGAACAGCTCGTTGTAGAGCTGGGCGCTGATGAAGCGATTGTTCGGCAGCATGAGCTGCGTGCGGATGAGCAGGGCCTCGAGGCCACCGATCAGGAAGAAGAGGATCGCGAAGCCCGCATACATGAGGCCGATCTTCTTGTGGTCCACGGTGGTCAGCCAGCCCACCAAGCCGGTCTTGGCGGTCGGGCGGGAGAACAGCTGGAAAGTCTGCGGGGCGGCGTGCGCGGGGGCAGCGCCGGTATAGTCGGATTTGGCGATGGCTTGGGCCATGATGGGTGAAAGGGTTGGCAGCTTACTTCAGGCTGTGCAGGTAGGCGACGAGGGCGTCGATCTCGGCATCGGTGAGGTTGATGTTGCGGACGTAGCCGCCGTTGGGGTCCTTCAAGGGGCGGTTCTTTTCGTCCAGCTTCAGGTAGCCGGCCATGGCGCCAATGCCGTGAACCATCTTGTTGCCCGGCTTGAAATACTCCGGGTTCTTCAGCCACTGGTGCAGCCGCTCGGCGGAGTTTTCGAGCACGCCGGCGGCGATGGAGGTGCGGGCGCCGATGTGGGTGAGGTCCGGGGCGGTGACGCCACCGCCTTCGTGTCCGCGGACCGTGTGGCAGTTGACGCACTGGTTGGCCTGGAAGAGCTTGCGGCCCTCGTTGATCAGGGCGGCGTTCTCGCCGGGCCCGACCTGCTGTTTGGCCTGCCAGCCGGCGAACGGATTAAGGTCAAACTCGGGCGAGCTGCCGATCGTGCTGCCGGGGGCGGTGTCCTTGAGACTGGCGAACTGCGGGCGAGGCGTGGAGGCCTCGGCCTGGAGCGACTGGGCGGTGACGGAGCGGGCGGGTTGCTTCTGGTTGGCGAGCCACTTCGCGTAGTCCTCCTGACTCAGGGCGATGACGCGGAACTTCATGATCGCATGCGACTCGCCGCAATACTCGGCGCACTGGCCGTAGAAGTAGCCGGGCTGGTCGGCCTTGAACCAGAGGTGGTTGGCGCGGTTGGGCATCATGTCCACCTTGCCGGCCAGCTTGGGGATCCAGAAACTGTGGATGACGTCGATCGTGCGGAGGTTGACGCGGACCGCGACGCCGGCGGGGACGACGAGTTCGTTGCCGGTAACGAGCGGGGCCTCGCCCCCGTTGTTGGGCAGCTGGACGAGCTCGTTCGGGTATTCAAACTTGAACCACCACTGGTAACCGGTGGCGTTGACCTCGATGGCGCTGCCTTTTTCGGCCTCCGGGACGTCGTGGGTATACCAGATGCCCTGCACGGTAGGGATCGCGATGAAGGCAAGCAGCAAAACCGAGCCGGCGATGAGGCCGATCTCAACGAGGGGGTTGCCGTGGCCGGCCTCGGCCGGCGGCTCGGCGTGTTCATCGGCCTCGCTCTTGGCGCGGAACTTGATCTGCGCGTAGGCCAGGACGGCGCCAGTGACGATGAAAATGAACGTCGTCACGTAAACCGTGACCATGAACAGATCCCACTGCGACTTGGCGACCGGGCCGGCGGTGACCATGGTGGACTGGGGGCCGCTCATGTTGAAGACCTCGGCCAGTTTGCAGCCGGACAAGGTCAGGAGGGCGAAGCCTGCAGCCACGGCGGTGGCCAGACGCGATATTTGGCGGGTGACGGACGGTGTGCGGGTCATGTGTAACGATGGCGACATCAGCGGGGTGCGCTTGGTCGGGAATATCGCGCGAGACTTCGGAAAATATTAGGCATTTCAACCGCAAAAAATAAGCAATTTATGCGTAGCCAACGACACGCGAATCGTTTTGCGGGAGGATATTAATCCGACGGCATCCGGCATTAGCGGGACATGGATTTTGCGATGCGCCATTGCGCGGCGGGGCGGTCTGTGGCAGGTTTCGCGCTCCATGAAATCCATCCTCCCCCTGACTCTGATCGCCAGCGGACTGCTGCTCGCCGGCTGCGGCAAGAAAGAGGCGGCGTCCGCCGCCGCTACGACCCCGGCGACCGCTCCCTCCGCGGCTGCTCCGTCCCCGACTCCCGCCGCTCCGGCGGCTCCGGCCGCACTTGTCGTCGAAATCACCGCCAACGACGCCATGAAGTTCAGCGTCACCCGATTTGAAGTGAACGCCGGCCAGCAGGTGAAGCTTACGTTCCGCAACATCGGCACCATGCCCAAGGCGGCGATGGGTCACAATCTCGTCATTCTCAAAAAGGGCTCCGACATTAAGGCCTACGCTGATGCCGCCATGATGGCTCCCGCGACGGAGTATGTGCCCGCCGCCAAGGCCGACCAGGT
>JAUPWC010000505.1 GCA_030916665.1 Verrucomicrobiota bacterium | reverse complement strand
TCAGGCCGCCCGCGGGCGGCCTGTTTCATTTAAACGCCGGGGATCGCCGCCGGCGTGCTGTCGTGGACCCAGAAGCGGGAGACGACTTGGTGGTCCTTCTTCAGCTCATAGCCCCACTCGGTGTCCCTGATCTTGATCTCGACGACGCGGCCGGGCTTGGCGGCCAGCTCGGGCTGGTTCACGGCGTCCTGCCACTCGCGCAGGGCCTCCATGCGGGCGGTGTCGAAGGCCTGTTCCACGTCGCTGAACTCCCCGCAGCGCCGGACTTCCTGCGTCAGCCGGCCGTCGGCGGCCTGCTTGAGCGAGAAACGGAGGACGGAGAATCCGGTTTTCATGGATGGGCGGTGATGGGTCCTTGCTTAGCCGGAACCATGCCACGCCCCCTTCGGAGCTGCAAAGGGTTTTTCCACCGACTGGGCATCATTTTTCCACCGCCCCGGCGATGGCGTCGGCCAGCTCGACGGCTGCCTCGCGCATGAGACCGATGATGGCCCCGTGATCGCCGCCCTCCCACTTGCGAGGCGTGGCCGTGAACACGGATGACTGGGCATCCCCACCGCCGGCGGGCGTGATCACGTAGGTGGCGGCCAGCTGCACGGTGTTGTCATCCGAGCGCACGAGCTCGCAACGCTGCACCTGCACCATCACCGTGGCGCCGGCCGCGACCGCCCGCAGGCGGTTGCGCAGGATCTGCGTGAGCGCCTCGTCGAGCGGCTCGGCCCAGCGGACATCCTCCAAATACTCAACCTCGTGGGCCGACACGCGCACGGCCATGCTCCGGTTGCGCAGGTGACCGGCGAGGCGCACCGGCCGCACGACGACTCCTTCGGTGGCGCGGCCCATCTGCGCCGGCTCGCTCAGGGTGAAATGGCGCACGGTGTCCGCCTGCGGCTCGGGCAGGATGCTGCAACCGGAAGCGAGGAGAAGGCTGAGCGCGGAGAGCGGAACCCTGAGCGCCAGGGGACGGAAGTTGGGTCGGTTGGTATTCATGTGCTTGTCGCGCCGAAGGCTGGGCGAAGGCGGATGGGGCCGTCCCTCACTCCGGTTTCTTCTTCTTGCCCACGAGAAGGGAAGTCGGGTTGCGCTCGAGGGAACTGACGAGGTTTTCGAGCGCGGCGGCGGCTTCGGCGACCTGCCGGAGGGCGGTGGTGATCTCGTCGCCCACGTCGCCCTGCCGTTGCACGAAGCGCCGCGTGGTCGCCGCGGTGGAGTCGATCGTCTTCAGCGCGGCCTGGGCGTTGACGAGGGTCTTCTTCAGCTCTTCGCTCACCGGGTCCACCTGGGTGTCGATCTTGGCGACGGCCGCCTTGGTGGCGACGAGCGCCTCGTTGAGGTTGGTGAAGGCCTGCTTGGCCTCGGGCGACTCGACAAAGGCCGTCAGCGCCTCGGCCGCGCGGCCGATGCGCTCGCCCAAGCCCTTCACGTCGGCCTCGCTGATCTTCTTGTTGGCGGTGGCGAGCAGGGTCTTGGCCTCGCGGGAGATGCCCGCGAAATCCACCTTTTTCAGGTCGGAGAGGATTTCGCTGAGGCTGGCCTGGTATTCGGAGATGGCCGAAGGCACGGCGGGAATGACCACGAACTTCGGCGGCGTGGCTAACTGTGCCGCCGGATATTCCGCCGGGTCCTCGAAATTCAGCTCCACGAACAGCAGGCCGGTGGCCAGACCGAGCACGCCCAGCTGCGCCCGCAGGCCATGGTCCACCATCGTCTGGATGTCGGCCGGGCCGGCGATCTTCAGGGCCGCGCCCTTTTCGTCGGTGATGACGTTGCGGTTGAGCTCGCAGGTGACGACCACCACGGACTTCGTGGCTGCCTCGTCGTAGTGGACGGCGAGGTCCACCACACGGCCGACGCGGACGCCGCGAAGCTTGACGGGCGAGCCGAGATCGAGGCCATGGATGGATTCGTCGAAATACACCATGAAGCGGTGCGGCTTGCTGAACAGGCTCATGCCGCCGAACGACAGCAGCGCGATGAGGCCGATCGCGAACGCGCCGATGACAAACACACCGACGGCGGCGGGACTGAGCTTGGTCTTCACGGGTGGATACGGTTAGCGGAGTTACGGGAAATGGACAGGATTTTCATGCCGGCGGCGCGCCCCGCGGCTGGTCCCGGCGCAGCAGGAACTCCTCGACCCGCGGGTCGCGCGAGCGTTCCGCGAGGCCGTTGGGCGGGCCCTCGGCGATGATGCCCTGCGCGCTGCGGTCGAGCATGATCACGCGGTCGGCGATGCCGAAGATGGACGCCAGCTCGTGCGACACGACCACCAGCGTCGTGCCGAAGCTGTCGCGCACCTGGAGCACGAGGTCGTCGAGCTTGCGCGAGGTGATGGGATCGAGGCCGGCGGAGGGTTCGTCGAGGAACACGATGTCGGGATCGAGCGCGAGCGCCCGGGCGAGGCCGGCGCGTTTCTTCATGCCGCCGCTGATCTCCGACGGGTAGTAGTCCTCGAAACCCGTGAGCCCGACCTGCGCGAGCTTGAGGCTGGTCAGCTCGGCGATCTCGCGCTTCGCGAGCGGTGTGTGCTCCTCCAGCGGGAGGGCGACGTTCTCGCGCAGGGTGAGCGAGCTCCAGAGCGCGCCGCCCTGGTAGAGCACGCCGAAGGTCTTGAGCAGGTTGCGCCGGGCGGACAGGTCGGCGCCGGTGAAGGATTGCCCGAAGAACTTCACGTCGCCGGCCAACGGGGCGTGCAGGCCGACGAGGTTGCGCAGAAGCGTGCTCTTGCCGCAACCGCTGCCGCCGATGATGAAGAACACCTCGCCGCGTTTCACCGTGAAATTGAGGTCCTTCAGCACGGTGCGCCCCTCGTAGCCGCAGTGGAGGCCCGTCACCTCGATGGCGGGGCTGGAGTCGGCGCGGGCGGTGGCGAGGCTCATGGGTCAGAGTCCGAGGATGTCGAAGACCACCGCGTAGAGGGCGTTGGCCACGATGATGAGCAGGATGGCGGTGACGACCGCCGAGGTCGCGGCACGGCCCACACCGGCCGCGCTGCGGTCGGCCTCCATGCCGCGCAGACAGCCGGACAAGCCGATGATCAGGCCGAAGGTGCCGCCCTTGATCACGCCGGTCAGGAGGTCGGAAAGGTCCACGATCGTGAGCATCTCGACCCAGTAGGCGGTCGGCGGGATGGACAGCACGCCGCTCGCCACCGCCATGCCGCCGACGATGCCAAGGGCGTTGGCGTAGAGCGTGAGCAGCGGCATCATCACGAACAGCGCCAGCAGCCGCGGCAGCACGAGGAAGTCGATCGCGGAGATGCCGAGGGTCTCGAGCGCGTCGATCTCCTCGTTGGCCTTCATGTTGCCGAGGGTGGCCGCGTAGGCCGCGCCGGTGCGGCCGGCCAGCACGATGCCGGTCATCAGGGCGCCCATCTCGCGCACCATCGCAAGACCCACGAGGTCCGCCACGTAGATGTCCCCGCCGTATTGGCGCAGCACGATGGCGCCGATGTAGGCCAGCGTCACGCCGACCAGGAAGCTGATGAGGCTCACGATGGGCAGCGCCATGGCGCCGCAGTTCTGCATCTCCTCAAAGGCGTCACACCAGCGGAAGCGACGCGAGAGCTTCACGACCCGGCTGGCTCCGATCACGCACTCGCCGATGAAGTGCGAAAAGCCGCGCGCCTTGCCCACGGCGTCGAATGTCGCCTCGCCCACCGCCGAAAAGAAATTTTCTGACCGATCGAAAGGCACGCTCGTCTCGTGCGAGACCGACATCTGTTTCAGCAGCACGAGGACTTTCTCCGGCAACGCCTTGCTATCGCAAAACGCCCCGGTGATCCGGCACCATTGCTGCGCCTCAAACAGGAAGAGCAGCAGTGAGCTGTCCCAGTTGCCGAGACCGTCGGCGGACAAGTGCACCTGCTTGGGCTGCCTCCCGGCCAGCGTGGCCGTCCATTTCGGACGCACGCCCGTGATGGACCAGTCCCCGACTATCGAGACCTTCAGCGCCGAGCCCTCAAGGACGGCATCGGCGCGGGCAACGGGCGTTGACGAGACGGACGGCATGGACGGTTGCCGAGTGTGCGCGCGACCGGCGGGCGCGCCAGACTGATTTTTCAGGTCCGCGGCTTTCGCAGCACCGCGAGCTTGGTCTCGACCAGCTCGTGTGTGACGCCTTGGTTCGCGCAGAACTCCAGCACGGCCTGCCGCGAGCCGTCATAGACGTGGTCGGCCTGGCAATCGTCCACCACCACCAGTCCGCCCGGGGCGAGCAGTGGCCAGACTTTCTCCAACCCGGCGACGGTCGGCAGGTAGAGATCCACGTCGAGCAGCACAAAGCACAGCCGCGTGCCGGCCGGAAACGCGAAATCCTGCACGGCGGCGGCGTGCGTGCTGACCCGCGTGATGCCGTTCTGCCGCAAAGTCGCCTCGAACATGGCGCGGGAATTGACGGTGAACTTGTCGAGCGCGCGGCGCTCCTCGCGGCCGGTCTTGCCGCGAATGTCGGTCTCGTGGGCGACATCCGTGGCCACAAAGCCGCCAAAGGTGTCCACGGCCCAGTAGCGCTTCTCCGGCGCGACCGCGTCGAGGTGCTTGTTCAGAAAAACCGTCGTGTAGCCGCGATAGCAGCCGATTTCACAGAAGTCACCGGGCGCAGCGGACGCCTCCGTGGCCAGCGTGGTCAGCCGGGCGAGCTGCGCGGGCGTGAAGGCGTAGCGGTATTTGTAGAGCAGGTAGGGCCGCAGCGGCGACCGGAACATCAGCCGTTTCGCCAGCCCGTCCCAGAAAATCTCCCAGCGGGAATTCGTCATGGGCCGCGGTTGCCGCCCGTCGCCCACGGCGCGCGCGTGGCGGGCTTCTGCCGGGCGCGGGCCACCTGCAGCTTGAGGGCATGCAGCGAGATGAAGATGTCGCGCAAAAAGTCCACCAGCGAGGCCGTGAGCAAGGCGATGCTGGCCGCGAACAGCACCAGCACCACGAGGCGCATGTTCCAGTCGAACATCGCCGCGGCGAACAGCGCCACGATAAGCAGGCACGAGACGAGCATGCTCAGGCCGTTGGTCGTCACCGCCCGGCGGATCATCAGCGTGCGGCGCCACATGATGGTCAGCTGGTCCTCGAGATGCTGGCGCTCGTCGGGGTCGGAATCGGGGATCTTCTCCGCCAGATCCCGCGTGCGGTCCACGATGCGGGCCATGCGGTTGGTGAGCGTGATCATGAGCGCCCCCATGCCGGAGATCAAAATGACCGGGGTGATCGCCAGCTGGATGATCGGCAGGAGCGAGGAGAGCGATTCCATGATGCGCCCAGGGTGTCAGCATACGCCCGGCAGCGCAACCCCGCGCTTCCGACCGGGCAAACCGGTTAACCACAGATGAACACCGATGACACAGATATATAGACCAAACCGATGACAGGGCCGCCGCAGTCCGTGGATCAGACACGTCCCCTTGATCCGGTCATCTGTGTGTATCTGTGTCCATCTGTGGTTGTACCTGCCTTGGTCTGATGCAACTTCGCCAAGTCATGCGGAGGCTTTTGCCTCGCGGCCGGACGACGGTCCGGGCGATGCTCCGGGCTTCCCATGCTTCCCGCCTGCGTCCTCCTCGACCTCGACGGCACCTTGATCGACCACTTCAAGGCCATCCACCGCTGCCACTCGTACGCCAT